>JASHXW010000057.1 GCA_030043395.1 Streptosporangiaceae bacterium | reverse complement strand
CTCAGGGTCCGGCGGGCCGGGCACCCGGTAGCCGGGCAGGTCAAGCTCCGGGGGCCAGGACCACGTGGTCTGCGCCTGCAGGATGTCCTTGGGCAGGTCGACAAGGACCGGGCCTGGCCGGCCGGTCGAGGCGATGTGAAATGCCTCGGCGATGGCCGCCGGGATGCGTTCCGGAGTGGTCACGAGCTCGTTGTGCTTGGTAACCGGCCCGGTGATCCCCGTGATGTCTGATTCCTGGAACGCATCCGTGCCGATCATGCCGGTCGGGACCTGGCCTGTGATGGCCACGATCGGCACCGAGTCCATGTAGGCGTCGGCCAGGGCCGTCACCAGGTTGGTCGCGCCTGGCCCGCTGGTGGCCATGCACACGCCGACGCGGCCTGTGGCCCAGGCGTAGCCTTCTGCCGCATGCCCGGCCCCCTGCTCGTGCCTGACCAGCACGTGCCGGACGGTGGACGAGCGGATCGGGTCATAGGCCGGCAAGATGGCGCCGCCTGGCAGGCCGAATATGACATCGACCCCCTGGCTCTCCAGGCTGCGGACGAGCGCCTGGGCTCCGGTCACTTCCACGGGTTCTGCTCCTTCTGCAAATGGTGGGTCGTGCAGCTCATCAGCTCGCGAAACAAAAAACCTCCTGGCCGTCCGGCCGAGGAGGAGTAGCGCGAGCCCGTCATCAGGCTCGCGCTAGGTGATAAGGAGTACTCGGAACCTGATGGTCATCCTGGTGATCTCCGTAGACGTGGCTCGCCCCGTCGCTGCGGGCCGGCCTGCTGAATAGGCAAATTGTCATTCGTGCCGTGGGAGGCGACGCTGCCCGCCACCTCCCACATTAGGGCATGTCAGGTGCTCGCGTGGGCTCGGGGTCCACTTGAGGGCAGCCAATTTGGCCTGCGGACCTCGAACTCGGCGATCTCGGGAGCGTGCCGCAGCGTCACCCCGATGTCGTCCAGGCCCTCGAGCAGCCGCCACCGCGCGTAGTCGGGCAGCGCGAACGGGGCCGACAGGCCAGCCGACGGCACGTGGACCTGGCGCTCGGCCACGTCGACGACGACCCTGGTTGCGGGATCGTCTGCCAGCGTCGCGAACAGGCGTGCCACCGTGGCCTCGTCGGCCTGTGCCGTCACCAGCCCGGCGCCGATGCTGTTGCCGCGGAAGATGTCGGCGAAGCTCGGCGCGATGACGGCCTCGAAGCCGAAGTCCTGCAGTGCCCACACGGCATGCTCACGCGACGACCCGCAGCCGAAGTTGGCCCCGGCGACGAGGATCTTCGCCTCGCTGGCCCCCGGCTGGTTCAGCACGAAGCCCGGGTCGGCGCGCCAGGCCTCGAACAGGCCGGCCCCGAAGCCGGTCCGCTCGACTCGCTTGAGCCAGGCAGCCGGGATGATCTGATCGGTGTCGACGTTGCTGCGGTCGAGCGCGACAGCGCTGCCCTCGACTAGGCTCACTGCTCGCATCTAGCGCGCTCCTTCCAGGTCAGCGGGGGTGGCGAAGCGGCCAGCTACTGCGGTCGCCGCGGCCATGGCGGGGGACACCAGGTGCGTGCGCCCGCCGGGACCCTGCCTTCCCTCGAAGTTCCGGTTGCTCGTCGAGGCGCTGCGCTCGCCAGGCGACAAGATGTCGCCGTTCATGCCCAGGCACATCGAGCATCCGGCCGACCGCCATTCGAACCCGGCCGACTTGAAGACCGCGTCCAGGCCCTCGGCCTCGGCCTCGGCCTTCACTCGCGCCGAGCCGGGCACGACGATGGCGCGGACCCGGTCGCTAACCTGCCGGCCGCGCAGGACGCCTGCCGCGGCACGCAGGTCGGCCAGGCGGCCGTTGGTGCATGATCCGATGAACACGGTGTCGACTGCGATGTCCCTGATCGCGGTGCCCGGCTTGAGCCCCATGTACGTCAGCGCGCGCTCCGCGGCGCGCTGCTCGGCCTGCGTGGCGAAGCCCGCCGGGTCCGGTACCGCGCCGTCGATGCTGACCGACTGGGCCGGGTTCGTTCCCCAGGTGACGACGGGCCGCAGCGCGGCGGCGTCGATGCGCACCTCGGCATCGAAGACAGCGCCGTCTGGCGTGACAAGCGAACGCCAGTCATCGAGCGCGCGCTCCCAGTCCGCGCCTTGCGGGGCGTGCGGACGGCCTTCGAGGAAGGCGAACGTGGTGTCGTCCGGCGCGATCATCCCGGCCCTTGCGCCTGCCTCGATCGACATGTTGCAGACCGTCATCCGGCCGGCCATGTCCAGGCCGCGGATCGCCGCGCCCCGGTACTCGATCACGGTCCCGGTGCCTCCGCCGGTGCCGAGTTCGGCGATGATCCCGAGCACCAGGTCCTTCGCCGTGACGCCGGGCGGCAGGTCGCCGTCCACGGTGACGGCCATCGCCTTCGGCTTGACCTGGCGCAGCGTCTGGGTGGCCAGCACATGCTCGACCTCGGTGGTCCCGATGCCGAAGGCGAGCGCGCCGAACGCGCCGTGCGTGGAGGTGTGGCTGTCACCGCAGACCACGGTCATGCCTGGCTGGGTGAGGCCGAGCTGCGGCCCGATG
>JASHXW010000056.1 GCA_030043395.1 Streptosporangiaceae bacterium | reverse complement strand
AAGCTGGAGCGCTACGCTCCGCTGGTTCTCGACCCTGCAACGGCTGTCTTCCACTACTCGCAGGAGATCTTCGAGGGCCTGAAGGCCTACCGGCAGGAGTCCGGCCCCATCGTGACGTTCCGGCCCTACGCGAACGCGACCAGGTTCCGCCGGTCGGCCGCCAGGCTGGCCATGCCCGAGCTGCCTGAGGAAGCCTTCGTCCAGGCGATCGAGCTGCTGGTGTCGCAGGACAGGGACTGGTGCCCGTCGGCACCCGAGCAGAGCCTGTACCTGCGGCCGTTCATGATCGCGACGACAGTCGGGCTCGGCGTTGGCAAGCCGGCCGGCTCGTACTTGTTCCTGCTGATCGCCTCACCTTCGGGCGGCGTTTTCTCCGGCGACAGCCTGCGCGGCGTCTCGGTCTGGCTGGCCGAGGGCTACACGCGGGCCGCTCGCGGCGGCACTGGCGAGGCCAAGACGGGCGGCAACTACGCCGCCGCGTTCGTCGGCCAGAAGCAGGCGCTCGACCATGGCTGCGATCAGGTGGTCTGGCTCGACGCGGCCGAGCATCGCTGGGTCGAGGAAATGGGCGGGATGAACCTGTTCTTCGTGTACGGGTCAGGTTCTGACGCGCACATCATGACTCCTGCGCTGACTGGCTCGCTGCTGCCGGGCATCACCAGGGACTCGCTGCTCACGCTCGCGCCTGATCTGGGCATCCCGGCCACGGAGGGCTCGATCACGGTAGAGCAATGGCGGGCTGGCTGTGAGTCAGGTGAGATCACCGAGGTCTTCGCCTGCGGGACGGCAGCGGTGATCACCCCGGTCGGCATGGTCAAGGGCGCGAGCGGAAGCTGGAAGATCGGCGACGGCAATCCGGGCCCCGTCACGCTGCGGCTGCGCGAGGAGCTCACCGGGATCCAGTTCGGCAGGCTGCCCGACCCGCATGGCTGGGTGCACAAGATCCTTTAGAGCGCCGCTACCGCCCGGCGGCGCACCGCCGGGCGGGGATCCGGGCCGGCCGCCGCCCCCAGCGACCTCCTGGCAGAGCGTCGACGCGGAGGCGAGCGGGACCCTCAGCGTGCAGCAGCGCGCTCTCTGCCGACAGCACCACCGATCCGGCGCACGGCCAGTTCAGCAACAGCTGAAGCCGTCGCCTTGGCGCTTTTGGCTGAGCTGTGGCCTGCGAGCGCACCCGCCATGGTGACTGCCTCAGTCGCCAGGCGGCGGGCCTCAGGAGAGTTCGCGATGGCCCGAAGCGAGGTCCTCAGGCGCGCGAGCCCGTCCTTACCCTCCTTCGTACCGACGAGATAGCCGACAGCGAATCCGAGAACTGTCTCCATCGCCATCGCCCTCACATCTCGCGGAGCTCGAGATAGCGCTTGATGTCTGGCAGTGACTGGATAACGACCGCCAAAATCGCGGCGATTATCGCAGCCTTGACTATCTTGCTGATCATGGAGGCATCCTTCCTTGTCTTGTTAGCCCTGCATTGCCCTGCTCTTCGCCGTCGCCTCCTGCGAGCGGCTCGATCTCGTCGGTGCCGAAGTACAGGAACCGCCCGTGGCTGCCTCGCAGGTCGGCGGCGGGATCGTCGGCCGGGCTCACCGCCACGTGCACCTTGCCGTCGACGTCGTGCAGCACTGCTTCCACGATCGCCTCACGTCCGGCTAGGAACAGGTCCTGCGCGTCGGCGCGGCGTGTGCCCGGGCGCATCCGAACGCGGCTGCCACGCCCGACGGGCACTTCGCCGATGAGCACCAGGTCGGTCTCCGGTGACACGCTGGCATCCGAGCCCGGGTCCCACCACGGCACATCAGGCCTGAGCTCAGCCCGTGCCGGCTCCGCCGGCACGGGCTGGGTGGCCACGGCTGACGGTGCCGACCGCAGGTAACGGATAGCGCCATGGAGCCGGTCGAGCATCTCGGGCGGCATGCCGTCGAGCCGGTCGATGAGATCGGCGGCGCGCGGATCGGTGGAGCGGGCCGCACGCTTCTCGGATTCGGTGAGCGCAAGCGTGCGCAGCGTCAGGATCTCGTCGATCTCGGTGGCGTCGAACAGGTCGCCCGCGCTCTCCGGCGCGACCTCTGCGTGGTCGTAGAGGATCACCGGGCTGGACAGCATGAGGTCGTCATGACCGGCAGGTCCGGCGAGCACGGGCCAGGTCCCGATGTTCTCGCATGCCGCCACCTCGGCGGCAGCCCACTCAGGCGGATCTGTCATCGACAGGAAGGAGCCGTCTGGGACCCAGATCAGCGTGTGGGCGGAGAGGAATGCGCTGCCAAGGCCGTCGTTGCGGTTTTGCGGAGCCACTGGCATGGCGGTGCGGTTCTCGGTCTTGATCCCCAGCCTGAGGGCTCCGTAGGGTCCGGCCACCAGGTGTGCCCGGGCGGTGATCATTCCGTCGAGCGCCGACCATGATCTGACGACCTGTCCGGCGAGCTGACCGCCTTGGCCGATGATGTCCTGCGTCGCAGAGCCAGCCGGAACGTGCACGGGCACGCTGACGTCGCCATCAAGCAGTTCGGGCACCTGTGCGGTGACGAACTCGGTGCGCTCGATAGCCTCGTCCCACTGCGTGTACTCGGTGCCGTCCACGACCAGCGTGCTGACCTCGCGCGGGTTCGCCTGACCCGCTGCGAAGGAGACGATCTTCCTGCGCAGCAGTTGCAGGAACCTGACCTGAATCCGCACCTGCGCGGCGGTCGTGGCCTCAAGCAGGCACTCGGTCTGGCTGACGTGATGCTCAGAGGGGTCCACGCCGTCGTAGGCGGGCGGCATCAGCACGCCGAACTGGAACCTGGCCTGGTTCTTCTGGGCTGCCTGGTGATAGGGGTAAAGCAGGTAACCCTCGAAGAGCACCGAATCGGCGACCTTCTTGGCGAGCGCGACGCGGTCAGGAACCTCGCTCACTGATCCGCCTCCGCTGGCCCGGCCTCAGCTGCCTCGGCGGCCAGCTCAAGCAGCGCGGATAGCGTCGCGTCCCACGTCGGCAGCGCCTTGCGGGTCTTGAAACGCAGTAGTTCGTCAAGCGTCGCCCGGCTCATCTTGATCCAGGCGCTCGACGGGAAGTGCACGTCGATCGCTTCCTGCCAGACATCTAGCGGGAGGCGATAGTGCGCCTCCTTGCTCCAGGGGACCTGCTGAACCCCGAGCGTTCCGCCCGAGGTCGAGAAGACGGTGCCGCTGAAAAGCAGGATGAGCGGTATCTCGCCCGACTCAAGCCCCGCGAAGTACCTGG
>JASHXW010000612.1 GCA_030043395.1 Streptosporangiaceae bacterium | reverse complement strand
ACGGCGCCGGCCGCCAGGGCCAGGCGATCGCCGGCGGCCTTCGTTCGCCCGTACGCGCTGAGCTGGCTGCCGACGGGAGCGTCCTCGGTGAGGTTCCCGCGGTCGGCGCGGGGGTCGTAGACACTAGCACTGCTCACCCACACCACCGGCCGGTCTCCCGCGGCTTCGAGCAGCCTCCGCGCGCCGTCCACGTTGACGGCCGAGAACTCAGCTTCCGCACCTCGCCGGCGGCCGGGGTCGCCGACGGCGGCAGCGAGGTGGATCACCGCGTCCGTGCCGGACAGATCGGGTAGGTCACGCGCGGCGTCCCAGGGCGCGTGCTTGCCCACCGGGCCGGGCCGGCGGCCGTAGCAGACGACCTCGGCGCCCGCAGCGGACGCTGCGCGGGCGACGGCGGCTCCGCAGAACCCGCTCGCGCCGGTGATCGCGACCCTCAGGCCGGCGAGGCGCACTCGGCCGCCTGCGCGTCAGTCCTGGAACTGGTGACCGGGCCGGGATCCCTGGCTGGACCCGCGCGGATCACGAGCGACTTCCAGCCAGGCAGCGCGGAACGCCGATCGGGGATCGCCCGGACGACGACTGGCCGGTACGGTGCGAGCATCCGCAGGGTGTCGGCAAGCTGCGCTCGCGCCATCGCGGCTCCGGGGCATGCGTGCGGCCCGGCACCGAACACGAGCTGCGCGACCGATTGCGGCGCCGGATTGCAAGCGTCGGGCATCCGGCTGTGTGCATGGGCTGCATGCCTGGCGACCATGACCAGCCGGTCTGCCTTCCGCACCGGCCGGCCAGCGACCGTGCCAGCCTCGGCAGCGACCCGGGGGAGCAGCCCCGTCGCCGCTGTCACACGCAGCAGCTCCCAGTTGAGGGCGTCCAGCCGGCCGTCGGTAGCCGCATCGGACCACAGCCCAGCGTCCGCGCACCAGGCCACGGACCGCGGTATTCCAGCCACGGTCGTGTTCACCGCGGCGACGGCCAGCATCGCCGCGGTCCCGGTGCCGACCAGTGCGGTGAGCTGACGGGTTGCATCGGCGATGGCCTGCCCTGAGTCGCCACGGATGCCAGGCAGATGCTGTCGCGCCGCGGCCGCAGCTACCTCGCTGGCCGCCCTGGCCACGGCGAGCGGCGCGACCTCAAGTTCGAGCAGCGCGCACACCGTGGCTCCTGCGAGTTCGGCCGCTACCGCGGTCATGTCGACGGTGCCGCCTGCCTCGAGAGCGGACAGCCGACGACGCAGCACGGACTGCCACGCCGGGCGCAGGCGCTGCACTCCCGCGGCGCTCAGGTCGTCGGCGAGTGACCTGCGCACCTGCCGATGCGCCGAGCCGTCCTGGTCGAACAGGACGCCGCCATCGGTGAGTTCGTGCGCCAGTCCGCCGGTCGTGTGCTGGGCGGTCCGGTCGAGCGGAACCTGGGTCAGCGCCTCGCGGAAGGCGTCGGTGCCCTGGACGAGCACGGTCCGCCCGAGCCTGGTCACTGCCCGTCCGCGTGTTGCGACCAGCAGCGCGAAAAGCACCGGGTGGCTGGCTAGGTAAACGCGGCGATCCCGGCGCAGCGCCTGGCGGCGCGCCCGGCCTGCGCTTCTTGCCGCGCTCATCGGGCGACACGGCTGCGAGCGCCGCCGATGTGCTCGATGTCGCCAGGCCGCGACGAAGCGAAAAGCTCGGCGGCGGCCTTGCGGTCGGGCTTGCGCGACCGGCCGCTGAGCGGGACCTGCGCGAACGCCAGCAGGTCGGGCCGCGCCGTGCCCATCCGGTCGAACGCGGCGTCCAGCGCGGTCCGCACCGCACCCTGGTCTGCGCCGCGGTCCAGTTCCACCAGCGCGCCGACCAGCTCGTCGCCGTCATCGGCTGGCAGGCCAACCAGTACCGCCAAGCTCACCCCGGGCACGTGCAGCGCGGGCTCGTACAGCCCCGGGTAGATGTTCTCCGCCCGGCGAAGAATCATGTCCTTGGACCGCCCCGCCAGGACCAGCCGCTGACCGGAGGCCCGTGCGCCGCCACCCGGCTGGCCACCTGGAGCCAGCCGCCCGACGTCTCCGGTGCTCACCCAGTCCTGGTGCGGCTCGCCGAGGTAGCGATCGCACGCCGCCGGCCCGGCCAGGAGTACCTGGCCAGAGTCGCTGATCCTGGCTTGCACCCCGGGAACGAGTTCGCCGACGAGATCGCCGCGCTCGTCGAAGGCAGCCTTCGCCGCAGCTTCCACGACGGCGGCCGGGAAGAGCTCGGTCAGCGCGTAGACGCCCCACGCTTGCGTCGCCCCAGCTCGCCTGGCCCGGTCCAGCAGCGTCGCGCTGAGCGGCGCCGACCCGCTCCACACCTGGCCGGTGAACCGGGCACCGGCCGCAAGTGCCGCCCGAAGCGCCGGCGGGGTCAGATACGTCGCCTGCGGCCGGAGCACGCGAAGCTGGCGCCGGACGCCTGCGCCGGACCGCGACGGCAGCGCCACCGGCGCTCCCGCCGCCAGGGCCGGGACAAGCACGAATAGCGTCCCGCCCAGCACTGGCTGGCCAGCTAGCGGCTGCACCAGGCCGGTGACCGCGCGCATGCCTGCGTCCAGGCTGGCCCACGTGTGCACGACTGCCCTAGGGGCACTTGTTGTGCCCGAGGTGAACAGCACCACCGCGTCGCCAGCCCGCTCGAGATTGCCAGGTACGAGCCCGCCGGATCGCAGGTCAAGCGCCGGCGCGCAGCCAGGTACCCGGCGGCCGACCGTGACCACAGGGCCAAGCGCGGCAAGGCTAGGTAGCTCCAGGCCCGCCCGGCGGGCCAGTGGCCTGGCCCATCCGGCCACCGCTTGAGCGGCCGCGTCGGCGACCACCAGTACTGGTGACGCCACCGACAGCCGCGCCAGCAGGACATCGGGCCCTGCGCTCGGATCGAGCACGGCAGCCCGCAGCCCCAGCCTGCGCGCCGCGAGCAGAAGGGCAAGTGACCGCCCGCCGGGCCTGACCGCGACGCCGAGTGTGTCGCCTGGCCGCAGCCCGCGCCGGTACAGGGCCGCCGCATAACTGTCGCCGAGATCGGCGATGTCGCCCCGAGCTGCCCGGACGACCGTCGTTCCGTACCTGGTCGCGGTCACGATGGCCGGCTTGCCTGGGTCCTTCCGCAGCGAGGCGGCCAGCTCGCCGATCATCGCGGGTCCGTGCTGCGCCCGCCGCTGCCGCGGCCCAGGTACCACATCGCGGTGCCGCGCAGCCCGTAGGCCCGCAGCCGCCTGGTGGAGTTCTGCACGGTCATCGCGCGGCACTGCGTGATCTTGGCGGTGTGCCGCCTAACCCGGTTGAGGAAGTCGCGGTCGGTGCCGAACGGCTGGCGCGGCATGCCGCCGACCGCGGTGTACAGCTCGGCGGTCATCGCCACGTTGTTGCCGGCGTGCATCCGGTAGGGCACGAGATACCCGTGCCGGCGGCTATTCGAGGGACGGAGCCGGCCGAACGCCGTAGCGACTGTCACCAGGAGGACGAACGCAGCCCGCCCCGCGACTCCCTCCTCGTCCGGGCGGGCCACGATCCGGCCGCATGCCATTTGCGCGCCGCCGCCCAGTGCCTTCCTGGCCGCGGCCGTCCAGCCACGGCAGGGCAGGCAGTCCGCGTCGGTCCGGGCGAGCTGGCGCCCGCCGTTGCCAATGGCATAGCGGAACCCCGTGTCGGCCGCGAAGCCGATGCCCTTGCAGGGCTCGTCGACCACGTGCACGTCGAACGGCGCGCTCGCGGCGAACTTGCGGACGATCTCGGGCGTCTCGTCGGACGAGCCGTTGTCGACCACGACCAGGCTGAAATTGACGTCGTCCTGCCCGGCGAGCGCCGCAAGCGTGTCGCTGATCCTGGCCGCCTCGTCGAATGCGGGGACGATTACCCACAGCGCGGTCACCGCGCTCAAGACTTTTCCCAGACCATCGTCATCACGCTGATCCCGCCGCCGAGCCCGATCAGCAAGACCCGATCGCCGCTGGCCAGCTCGTCGTAGATAGTCGCGAGCTGAACTCCGAGCGTGGCGCTCGCGACGTTGCCGAGCCTGCCGACCGTGATCTCCAGGCGATCTCTGGGCACGCCGGTGAGCTCGACGAACCTGTCCAGGTAGGGCAGCGTCACCTGGTGAACAAGGACCCTCGCGTAATCGCCGAGCTTCATCCCGGTGCGTTCCCGCACCCGCTCCAGGATGCCGACGCCGATCCCTTCGAACACTCCGCGTAGCTCGCGTCCGTCCCCTTCGAAGTAAGTGCGCTCGAGGTCCCTGGGGTGCCGTGAGCCGCCGCCGAAGATCCCGCCGATGGCCCAGTGCTCGGAGCGGGTTTCCGTGTCGACGTCGAGAATCCCGCCGCCCGCGACCTGCTCGACGACGACGGCGGCCCCGGCATCGCCGAAGGTGTAACCGGCGAAGCCGCGCTTGAGTTGCTCGAGGCTGGCCGGACTCCAGCGGATCGCCCGCGTCGGCGTCTCGCCGGTCACGACCAGTGCCCTGCGGGCCCGCCCGGCGAGCACGAGGGCGCGGGCGAGGTCGATGCCGTTGATGAAGCTGTTGCATGCGTTGGTGACGTCCAGGGCATGGGCCTTGGAGCCGAGTTCTGCCTGGACGATGTGCGCGGTCGCTGGCTCGGCGACGTCGCGGCTGGCCGAGGCGAACAGCAGCAAGTCGATGTCCTCGGGCCCGAGGCTGGCCGACCGCAGGACCCGCCTGCCTGCGCCAACCGCGAGAGTCGAGGCGTACTCCTCGTCCCCGGTCATGCGCCGCTGCTCGATCCCGGTCAGCTGCCTGAGGATTCCTGGCGGCAAGCTCAGGCCGCTCGCCCTGGCGACCCGGTCCTGCATCTGGCTTGAGCTGATCACCTGCGACGGCAGGTAGGCAGCTGCCGCGGTAATGCCGACCGGCCCGGCCGCTGGGGGGTTCGGCGGTGCTTGGGGGTCAGGCAAGGGGTGCACTGTCATGTACCGATCGTTCGGCACCTGACCTGAGGGTGAATGAGTACGCGCACTCAGATTTGCTGCCGAGGTACTCAGGGTAGGCGTTTTCTGCGCTGGTTCATAGGTCGCTTAGAGCCGGGTTAGAACTTCGGCAGGGATCCTCGTGGCAACGGCAACGGGGAGGATCGATCAGATGACCAGGCAGGAGGACCGCATCCGGCGCGCTGTCGCCGCGCGGGCACGGGGGAGCGCGCGGCTGCGCAACGTCACTGCGGCCATCGGCCTAGCGAGCGTAGCGGCGACCGGCGGGATAGCGGCCGCCCTGCCTGGCGCAAGCCACGCCGTCGCAACCGGGCAGACCTCGAGCTCGTCGGCGACCGGGCACAGCGCTGGCTCAGAAACCGGGAAATCGAAGGCCGTCAGCTCGGGTGGTAAGTCGGCATCGAGCAGCTCTGGCTCGACTTCCGGGGGCCTGAGCTCGGGATCGGCGCCCTCGTCGAGTTCAGGCGCGGGCCAGGTCACGTCCGGCGGCTCGTGACGGGAGTATCGACAATGCACTCGGTCGCCTCCACGGCACTGAACTCCGCAACTGCACTGTGGTACGCGAGCCGCGCCACGGGCATCGTCGCGCTCGGCCTGCTGACCGCGGTCATGGTGCTCGGCGTCACGGTCCAGCGCAACGGTCGCGTACCCGGCCTGCCAAGGTTCGGCGTCACCAGCCTGCATCGCAGCGTCTCCCTGCTCGCGATCATCTTCGTAGCCATTCACGTGATCACGGCGATTGCCGATCCATACGTGTCGATTGGCATCGCGGCCATCGTGGTGCCGTTCGTGTCGCATTACGAGCCGTTCTGGCTCGGACTTGGCGCCGTGGCATTTGACCTGATGATCGCGCTGATCGCGACCAGCCTGATCCGGGTCAGGCTCGGCCGCCGCGCGTGGCGCGCGGTGCACTGGCTGGCCTACGCGACCTGGCCCGTGGCGTTCGTGCACGGGATCGGCGCGGCGACCGACATGCGCAGCGGGTTGCTGCTGGCCTTCGCCATCGGATGCGCCGTCGTCGTAGCTGTCGCTGTCATCTGGCGCCTGACCAGGCGCTCGGGGCAGCAAGTCGGCGCCGGGCCGGCTGAGCCAGCGGAGGTCGTGACAGGCGAGCTGGTGAACGCGAACGGAGGTGGCTGGTGAGTACGCAGACGACGGATACAGTGGCCCAGACCCTGGCCGCTCACAGGCTCCTTACCGGTGCTGGCGGCCTGGCCGATCACCTCGCGAGGCACTTCGGTCCGGCCTACCGGGACGCTCCTGGCGCCATCATCGGCGAGGTTGCCGCCTGCGGACTCACCGGTCGCGGTGGCGCGGCCTTTCCGGTCCACCGCAAGCTGACCGCCGTGCTCGGTGCTCGCGGCAAGCCGGTAGTCGTCGCGAACGGCGCAGAGGGCGAGCCCGCTAGCAGGAAGGACACTTGCCTGCTGTGGAACGCGCCGCACTTGGTACTGGACGGGATACAGCTCGCCGCCGAAGCGGTCGGCGCGAAGTCGGCGATCCTCTGCGCGCATCGAGACAGCAGGCTGAGCGATCACCTGCGCCTAGTCCTGGCCGAGCGCGCTCACGCCGGGCTCGACCGGGTCCAGGTCGACCTGGCCGAGGTACCGCGCAGGTTCCTGGCTGGCGAGGAATCCGCGCTCACGAGCCTGCTGAACGGCGGCCTTGGGCTGCCTGGCTTCAAGGGCGTCCCGGTGTACCGGCGCGGGGTGCACGGCAGGCCCACGCTCGTGCAGAACGTCGAGACCCTGGCGCACCTGGCTCTGATCGCGCGGCACGGCTCGGCGTGGTTCGCCACGGCCGGCACGGACACCGAGCCCGGCACCATGCTATGCACCGTGCATGCACCGCAGGGCCGCAGCTGGGTCGCGGAGACCGCGCTCGGCACGCCGCTGCGGTCCCTGCTGCGACTCGACGACAGCA
The DNA here is from genome assembly GCA_030043395.1 of Streptosporangiaceae bacterium. The sequence goes on along the minus strand of JASHXW010000612.1, from coordinate 2,387 downwards.
CGGGGGCCGTACTGTGCGGCGGCTATCACGGGGCCTGGCTGCGGCCTGGAGATGCTGCTGGCCTGCGGCTGTGTAACGCCGACCTGAAGCCGGCTGGTGCCTTCACCGGAGCGGGCGTCCTAGCCGAGCTTCCGGCTAGCCGGTGCGGTCTGGCAGAGACCGCCAGGATCGTCCGGTACCTCGCCATGGAGTCGGCGGGCCAGTGCGGCCCGTGCCTCAACGGGCTGCCGAGGATTGCCGCCGCCTTCGGCCAGCTTGCCTCGCCCAGGCCAGCCAGGAACGTCGTCGCCGATATCCGCAGGTGGTCGGGCCTGGTCACGGGCCGGGGCGCCTGCCACCATCCCGACGGGACCGTTCGGCTCGTCGCGAGCGCGCTGACAGTGTTCGCCGCCGAGCTCGACGCGCACGTCCAGGGGCGGTGCACGGCCACCTCGACCGAGCCGTTCCTGCCGCTGCCCGCTGGAATGACCGCCAGCCTGGCCGGGTGGTGAGCACCGTGCAGCTTCGCGTGGATCCGATCGCCTGCCGGGGTCATGGCGCCTGCGCCGAGTTGCTTCCCGAGCTGATCGCGCTGGACGAGTGGGGATATCCGGTCCTGCGGCATCAGCCGCTGGCCGGCCAGCTGAAACGACAGGCGGAACGCGCGGTCAGGGACTGCCCGGCGCTTGCGCTGATGCTCGTCGAGCCGAGCCGCGCTGATCCTGGCTAACCAGGGCGATGTCCGCGTGGCAGCGCAGAGGAAACTCAGAGGTAGCTCAGAACTGCCGCCAAGCTAGCTGACCGAAGATGGAATCGTGATGAGCGTCCTGAGTACGAAAGAGCAGGCAGACCAAGCCGGGGGGATCGTGCGGCCGGACGGAAGCCCGGTGCGAGTCCTTGTCGTCGACGACGAGCCGAGCCTGGCCGAGCTTCTGGCCAGCGTCCTGCGGTCAGAAGGCTGGGAGATCCGGACCGCGGCAGATGGCTCGAGTGCCGTGCGCGCAGCGCGCGAGTTCGAGCCGGACGCCGTGGTGCTCGACATCATGCTGCCGGACTTCGACGGCCTTGAGGTACTACGCCGGGTGCGAGGCGAATTGCCCCATGTCTGCGTGCTGTTCCTCACCGCGCGCGACGCCGTGCACGACCGGGTCGCCGGGATCACCGCCGGCGGTGACGACTACGTCACCAAGCCGTTCAGCATCGAAGAGGTGCTGGCCAGGCTCCGGGGCTTGCTGCGACGAGCCGGAATCGCGCGGACCAGGACGGGGAACCAGATCAGCGTGGGCGACCTGAGCATGGACGAGGACGCGCGCGAGGTCAGGCGGGACGGCCGGCTGATCGAGCTGACGGCGACCGAGTTCGAGTTGCTGAGGTTCCTCATGCGCAACCCGCGGCGGGTGCTGTCCAAGGCACAGATCCTGGACCGGGTATGGAACTACGACTTCGGCGGCCAGGCGCACGTCGTCGAGCTGTACATCAGCTACTTGCGCAAGAAGATCGACACGGACCGGGTTCCGCTGATCCACACGGTGCGGGGCGTCGGCTACGTGCTCAGGCCAGCCGGCTGATCTGGGAGGGACACCATGACGCTGCGCGGTCGGCTGATCGCTGGCCTGCTCGCGCTGCTCGCCGTGAGCTGCGCTCTCGTCGGGTTGGTGACCTACCTGTCGATGCGCGACGCCCTGATGAACCAGCAGTACGAGGCATTGACCGCAGCCAGCCAGCGATTCGTGGACTGCGTCCAGCACTCCCAGGGCGCGCCTGACCAGCACAGCGACTATGGCCCCGGTGGTCCGGCGGCAGACCACGACGACGACGACAGCCCGCCCGGAGCCGTTCCCGGATGCGGGAAGATCAGCGGGCAAAACGCCGGGACCTTCACCGCGAAGCTCGTCGGCGGCCAGGTCGTCAACGCGTCCATCGTCAACAGGCGATGCGACCCGTCGGCCTACGCCGGGATCGTCCTCGCGGCGCTGCCCACCGATGGCAAGCCAGTCACCCGCACGATGCCGTCCCTGAATGGCACCTACCTGCTCTCTGCGGTTCGCAGCGGCGACAGCTCAAACTCGGTCCTGGTGACCGGGCTGCCGCTGGCCGAGGTGCAGCACACGCTGCGCGACGTGGCGATCACCGAGATCAGCGTCTTCGCGGCCACCCTGGCGCTGGCCGGGCTGCTTGGCGCGATGTGGGTGCGCCTTTCGCTGCGGCCCTTGCGCCGGATGACGGCGATCGCGGTCGGCGTGACCGACCTGCCACTGTCCAGCGGCGAGGTCGACCTGCCGCACCGAGTACCTGACGCTGATCCCCGGACCGAGGTCGGCCAGCTTGGGGCGGCGTTCAACCGCATGCTCGGGCACGTCGAGTCGGCCCTGACCCGGCGAGCGACCAGTGAGGCAAGGTTGCGCCGG
>JASHXW010000611.1 GCA_030043395.1 Streptosporangiaceae bacterium | reverse complement strand
CGAACCTCGGCGTGGTGGAGCTGACCATCGCGCTGCACCGGGTGTTCGACTCGCCAAGCGATCGCATCGTCTGGGACACGGGACACCAGTCTTACGTGCACAAGCTGCTGACCGGCAGGATGGCTGGCTTCGACCGCCTCAGGCAGCGGGGCGGCGTCTCGGGTTACCCGAACCGTGCCGAGTCCGAGCACGACGTGGTCGAGAACTCCCACGCATCGACGAGCCTGGCCTACGCGGACGGCCTGGCCAAGGCGATGCGGCTGCGCGGGGAATCGCACCGTCACGTCGTCGCGGTGATCGGCGACGGCGCGCTCACCGGCGGGATGGCCTGGGAGGCGCTGAACAACATCGCCGGCGCCAAGGACCGCCCTGTTGTCATCGTGGTGAACGACAACGGCCGCTCCTACCAGCGGACGATCGGAGGGCTGGCCGACCACCTGGCCGCCGTGCGCGTCTCGCAGCGCTACGAGGCGGTGCTCGACCTGGTCAAGACCACGCTCTCGCACACTCCGCTGGTTGGCCCGCCGCTGTACGAGACCCTGCACGGCCTGAAGAAGGGCCTGAAGGACGTCCTCCAGCCGCAGGTGCTCTTCGAGGACCTCGGCCTGAAGTACCTCGGCCCGATCGACGGCCACGACGAGCCGGCCATGGAGCACGCGCTGAGCCGGGCCAGGGAGTTCGGTGGCCCGGTGCTGGTGCACGTGATCACGCAGAAAGGCCGCGGCTACGCCCTGGCCGAGGAGAACGACGAGGACTGCCTGCACCAGGTGCCGCCGGGCACGGGCGTCAGCCCGAATGGCACAGCCGTCAGCCCGAACGGCACAGCCGTCCGCCCGAATGGCGCAGCAACCCGAGGCGTGAAGGGCGGGCGCGGCGCGGCCGCGGCCAAGCCCCCCGCAGCCGGGAAGCAGGCCAGCCGGCCCTGGACGCAGGTCTTCGCCGACGAGCTCGCCGACATCGGCGCCCGGCGGCCTGACGTCGTGGCGATCACTGCCGCCATGCTGCATCCGACCGGCCTGGCCACCTTCGCCAAGAACTACCCCGACCGCGTGTTCGACGTCGGCATCGCCGAGCAGCACGCCGTCACCAGCGCGGCGGGCCTGGCGATGGGCGGCATGCACCCGGTGGTCGCGATCTACGCCACGTTCCTGAACAGGGCCTTTGACCAGCTCCTGCTGGACGTGGCGATGCACAAGCTGCCGGTCACCTTCGTGCTTGACCGGGCCGGGGTGACCGGGCCAGACGGTGCCAGCCACCACGGCATGTGGGACGGCTCCCTGCTGCAGATCGTCCCTGGGATCAGGGTCGCCGTGCCACGGGACGGCACGCGGCTGACCGAATTGCTGCGCGAGGCCGTGGCGGTGAGCGACGGGCCCACCGCGCTGAGGTTCCCGCGCGGCTCGGTGCCCGAGGACATCCCGGCGATCGGGAGCCTCGGCGGCATGGACGTGCTCGCCGAGCCGGCCGACGGCACCGGGCACGACGTCCTTCTGCTAGCGGCCGGCCCGATGGCGGGGACCGCGCTCGCGGTCGCCGAGCGGCTCGCCGGGCAGGGGATCGGGGTCACAGTGGTCGACCCACGGTGGGTCAAGCCGGTGGACCCCGCCGTGGCGCAGGCGGCGGTCCGGCACCGGCTGGTCGCGACCGTGGAGGACAACGGCATCGTCGGCGGGTTCGGCGACGCGGTCGCCAGGCTGCTGCGGGACACGGAGACAGATACCCCGCTGCGCACGTTCGGCCTCCCGCAGAGCTTCCTCGCGCACGGCGAGCGGGCTGAGGTTCTTGCTGAGGCCGGCCTCACCCCGCAGCGCCTGGCGCGTGCCATCACCGAGGCGGTGGCCAGGCTGACGCCCGACCTGGTACCGGACCGGCAAGACTAGGCCGTCACGAGCGCCAGGCCACCTTCCGGAGGCTGGCGCCAACGGCCTGGATAAAGCTGGAAGTACCGGCTGCCGACACATTGGCGGCTATCACTGACATTAACCCTAATTTTCGCCTGCAACGGGTCTACCGTCGGGTGCGTGGACATCGACTGGAGCTCCCAGCTCTCTGAGCCGCCCTGCTGGCGCTGCCAGAGCCAGCTCCGCCGGGGTCCCGACGAACTCGGCCACGCATCGCGCCAGCGGAAATGAGGGGATGATCATGGCCTATGACTTCCAGATCGCGGTGGACTCCGAACGCCCGCACGACCTCGCTGACTGGTGGGCGCAGACGCTGGGCTGGGTGGTAGAGCCCACGGACGAGATGTTCATCCGGCAGATGATCTCCGAGGGCCACGCGAGCGAAGATGACACGACCACGCACAACGGCGCGCTGGTGTGGCGGGACGGCGCGGCCATCCGGCACCCCGAGTCGCCGAACGGGCTCGCCAGGCCGCGGATCTTGTTCCAGCGCGTCCCTGAGCTCAAAGGGACCAAGAACAGGTGGCATCTTGACGTGCACGTCGGCGAGCAGAACATCGAGGCACACGTCGCGAACCTGTCCGAGCGAGGGGCGACGCTCCTGCACAAGGGGTCGCAGGGGCCGAACTCCTGGGTCACCATGGCCGACCCAGAAGGCAACGAGTTCTGCGTCACCTGACTCGGGCTGGCAGAATCGCGTTCTATGAAGACGCTCACCGTCGCCGTCGTGGGTTCGGGCCCGGCCGGCTTGTACACCGCCGAGGCGCTGATCAAGCAGGGCGCCGCGCTCGATCCGCCAGCCACCGTGCACGTCGACGTCCTGGACCGGCTGCCCACCCCGTACGGCCTTGTCCGGTACGGTGTCGCGCCCGACCATAAGTCCATCAAGTCGATCGCCGATTACCTGCGCGGGGTGCTCGAGCACGATGCCGTCAGGTTCGTCGGCGGCGTGTGCCTGGGCGACGACGTAACCAGGGACGACCTGCTTGCCTGCTATGACGCGGTCGTCTACGCGACCGGGGCGATGCGGGACCGCCGGCTCGGCATACCAGGCGAAGACCTGCCTGGCAGCTACGCGGCGACCGACTTCGTCAACTGGTACTGCGGTCACCCAGATCAGGATGCCGGCCGGTTCGTGCTTGACGCGGAGTCGGTCGCCGTGATCGGCGTCGGCAACGTCGCGGTTGACGTCGCCCGCATCCTGATCCGCGACCCTGAGGAGCTCCGCGAGACTGACGTGTCCCAGCCAGTCCTCGATGCGCTGATGGCCAGCAAGGTGCGCGAGGTCCACGTCATCGGCCGGCGTGGGCCGGCCCAGGCCAAGTTCACCACCAAGGAGCTGCGGGAGCTCGGCGAGCTCGAGGGGGTCGACGTCGTGGTGGGAGACGGCGAGGCCGACCTCGATGCGTTCGACGCGAGCGGCGAGAGCGCCAGGCTCGCCACCACCGACCGGCACGTGCGCGGCAACTACACGGTGATCAGCGACTGGGCGGGGCGGTCCCCGGCTGGCCATCCGCGCCGCCTCACGGTGCGCTTCTGGCTGAGCCCGGTAGAAATTCACGGGGCGCAACATGTCGACGCGCTGACTGTCGAGCGCATGAGCCTGGACGCGGATGGCCGGCTCACCGGAACCGGCGAGTACGAGCGGTTGCCCGTGCAGATGGTGCTGCGCAGCGTGGGCTACCAGAGCGTGCCGCTGGCCGGCGTCCCGTTCGACGAGCGCTCGCACACGGTTCCGAACGACGACGGCCGCGTGCTTGGCCCGGACGGGCACCCGCTGCCTGGGGAGTACGTGGCAGGGTGGCTCAAGCGCGGCCCGACCGGCGTCATCGGCACCAATAAGTCAGACGCCGCGCAGACCGTTCGCTGCCTGCTGGCCGACCTGGCAGGCGGGCCAGGCCCGGATGACGTGCAGCTTCCGCGTCCCGGGCTGCTGAGGTTGCCGCAAAGGGACGGTGACGGCGCGCCTGGGGCGGCCGAGGCGGACGGGCCGTCCGCTGCCGACGGCGGTGGCGAAGCGGGCCGGATTTCCTGGTCGGTCCCGTTCGCCGAGCTGCTTGCGGCTCGCGGCATCTCGGCGATCGGCTACGACGAGTGGCTCAGGATCGAGACAGCGGAGAAGGAACTCGCCGCCTCGCTGGGCCGCGGCGCTCGGGTCAAGCTTCCCGGTCGCGCCGAGATTCACGCCGCCTGCGGGCTATCCCGACCCTGACTCTTGCCAACCTGGCGTGCTCTCGGCCCAGCGGTCTTGCTGCTCCGGCTCGGGCGCCGTCCCTGGTCATGAGCGACCGCGAACGAGTTCCAGGATTTCGAGCAACTTGCCGTCGACGCCGTCGAGCCGCCCGTCGATGCCGTCGAGCCGCCCGTCGATGCCGTCGAGGCGCCTATCGACCTGGTTGAAGCGTGCGTTATGAGCGGTGACTTGGCCGTGGATGACAGAAACCGTGTCGCTCAGAGCGCGGATGTCTTCCCTGATGCTCTCAACTTGAGCGTCGGTGACTACCATGCCCGGCAGCGTAGCGGGCTGCTCTGACAACTCGCCCGGCATCATCGCAACGACCCTCGAGTTCTTCTGTAATGGCGCCAACCGGCGAGAGCAGGTCGCGGCGAAATGGCCCGCTCGCCGGCGGCTAGCTAGAGATCAATGACCTGAGCAGGGCGCGGGTGCGTGCCTTGTCCTCGCCCCTGGAGTACTCGCCGGCGACGAAGTCGGTCACCCCGTAATCGGCGAGCGCGGTGATCTGGGCCGCCACGGTGTCCTCGTCTCCGACGAACGCCACATCGGCCGGCCCCGCGGCGCCTTCACGGTCGAGCATGGCCCGGTAGGACGGCAGATGGCCGTAGATCTCGAAGACTCTCGCCGCCTTCGCGCGAGCGCCGTCAGGGTCCTCGGTCACGCAGACCGGCAGGATGCACACGACCCGCGGCTTCGGACGCCCGGCGCTCTCGGCAGCCGCGTTGATCGTCGGCACGATGTAGTCCCGCACGGTAGCCGGCCCGGTCATCCACAAGATGGTGCCCGCCGTGCGCTGGCCGGCCAGGCGCAGCATCTGCGGCCCGAGGGCGGCCAGCAGGACGGGGACATCGCCGAAGCGCGGCGTCGACAGTCCGATCGCGCCGCGCATCGTCTTGCCGGTGAAGGAGGCTGGCTGGCCTTCAAGGAGCGGCTGCAAGATCGACAGGTATTCGCTCATGTGCGTGGCCGGAGCGTCGAAGCTGTAGCCGTACATGTCCTGGATCACGATCTGGTGCGACAGCCCGATCCCGAGGGCGAGGCGGAAATCCAGCGCGAGCGCCGTGGTCAGCGCCTGCTGGGCAAGAACAGCGGCATGGCGCGGGTACGTCGGCACGACGGCCGTTCCGATCTCGATCCCGCTGATGCCCTGACCCGCGACGGCTAGTGCCGTCAGCGCGTCGAGGCCGAAGATGTTGGCCATCCAGGCAGAGGCAAACCCGTCGTCCGCGGCCTCCCGCAACTCGTCATGCAGCCGGCTGAGCGCCTGCTGGCCAGCCGGTTCAGCGAGCGAGGTTCCGATGCGCATCGAGCCTCCGTTCTGGGGTGGTCGTCCGATCCTCGCTGCCGGCGGTCGTGCTGCGCAACCTGGCACCGAGGTGGCAGGGTGGGAGATGTGGCCCAGGGGGGAGCTGAGACCTTTGGGATGAACGCCCTGCGCGAGACCTCATGGGCTGCTGAGCCGTGGTATTGGATGGCGGACGGCTTGGGGAGTATTAGAGGCATGGAATCGGGGCAGGCTAAACCGGCTGGCAGTGCTCGCGGACCTGCGAGCGGTCGCACGAGCCAGCGCAAGGCCGCGAGCGCGGCGACCGCCAAGCGGAAGACCGCCGCCAAGGCGATGGCGCAGGAGCGTGCCGAGCAGCAGGAAGCCGACGTTGCGAGGCGGGCCGCCAGCCATCAGCGAGCCGCGGCGCGGGCGCGCGAGCGCGTAGCCCGGCGCGAGCCGCAGGTGGAAGAGGCCGACAAGATCTCGGTGCCGGCGCCGCACCTGTCGCTGTTCGAGCCAGACGGCAGGGACACCGCTGAGAGAGCGGCGGCCGCCTTGGCCGGCGCCGGTC
>JASHXW010000610.1 GCA_030043395.1 Streptosporangiaceae bacterium | reverse complement strand
CAGCGAGCGCAGGCATTCCTGCCCGGCGGCAACACCCGCAGCGTCCTGTATCACCTGCCGTTCCCGGTGCGGATCGACCGGGCCTGGGACGCGATCCTGGCCGATGTCGACGGCCATGAGTACGTTGACCTGCTCGGCGAGTACTCAGCCGGGCTGTACGGGCACTCCAACCAGGTCGTGATCGACGCCATGGTGGCCGCACTGCGGGAGGGAGTCAGCCGCGGCGCGCACACCAGGTATGAGGTCGACCTAGCCGAGGCGGTGTGCGCGCGCTTTGAGTCCATCGCGCGGGTGCGCTTCACCAATTCAGGCACCGAGGCAAACCTGATGGCGTTGTCGGCCGCGCGCGCATTCACCGGGCGCGACAAAGTGCTCGTGTTCCGTGGCGGTTACCACGGCGGCCTCCTCACCTTCAAGGACGGGCCGTCGCCGGTCAACGCACCGTACGACGTGCTGATGGCCGACTACAACGACGCCGCGTCGGCTCGGGCCCTGCTCAGCCAGCATGCCGGCGCCGTGGCCTGCGTGCTGGTCGAGCCCATGCTCGGGTCAGCCGGCTGCATACCCGGCGAGCCTGGCTTCCTCTCCGCGCTGCGCGACGCGACGAACGAGGCCGGCGCCCTGCTGATCTTCGACGAGGTGATGACGTCCCGCACTGGCGCCGGGGGCTTGCAGGGACGGCTGGGCATCCGGCCCGACCTGACCACGCTCGGCAAGTACATCGGCGGCGGCTCCTCGTTCGGTGCCTTCGGCGGGCGCGCTGACGTGATGGAGCTATTCGACCCGGCCAGGCCAGGCGCACTGCCGCACGCCGGGACGTTCAACAACAACGTCGCCTCCATGTCCGCCGGCCACGCCGGGCTGACCCGGGTCTACACCCCCGAGGTCGCGGAACGGCACACCGCCGCTGGAGACGAGCTTCGCGAAGGCCTGGCCAAGGTCTTCCAGGCATCGGACGCGCCGTTCAGCGTCACTGGCGTCGGCAGCATGATGGCGATTCACGGCACTGACGGCCCAGTGCGCAGCCCGGCGGACCTGAAGTCCAGCGATCCCCGGCTGAATGAGTTGCTCTTCCTCGACTTGCTCGAGCTCGGCTACTACATCGCGCCGCGCGGCTACCTGGCGCTGAGCCTGGCGCTCACGCCCGCGCAACTCGACGGCTTCCGCGCCGCGGTCGGCGAGATCCTGCGAACAAGGGCCGCCCTGTGGAGCCCGGTCGGCGCGGCCCGATGAGCGGCGCGGCCCGATGAGCGATGCGACTCCGGCAGGCGTGACCCCGCAGCCCGTGGTCACGCCGCTGACCGCCGCGGCTATCTTCCTGGTGGTCACGATCAACCCTGGCGGCGAGCCCGTCGTGCGGGACCTGCTCGCCGACCTGGCAGGGCTGCAGCGCGCAGTGGGGTTCCGCATCCCGTCAAGCGGGCTGGTCTGCGTGACCGCGATAGGCTCGCTCGCGTGGGACCGGCTGTTCGCCGGGCCCAGGCCAGCCGAGCTGCACCCGTTCCGCGAGCTGACGGGAAGCCGCCACCGCGCCCTGGCCACTCCGGGTGATCTGCTGTTCCACATCCGGGCCAGCCGGATGGACCTGTGCTTCGAGTTCGAGACGCAGGTCATGGCCAGGCTGGCCGGGGCGGTCACGGTGTGCGACGAGATCCAGGGGTTCCGGTACTTCGACGAGCGTGACCTGATCGGCTTCGTCGACGGCACCGAGAACCCGGCGGGCCGGGCCGCCGAAGCCGCGGCCATCATCGACCAGCAGGATCCGGACTTTGCCGGCGGCAGCTACGTCATCATCCAGAAGTACCTGCACGACCTGCGAGCATGGAACGAGCTGACGATCGAGGAGCAAGAACGCGTCATCGGGCGCAGCAAGCTGTCCGACATCGAGATGCCCGACGACGTCAAGCCAGCCAACTCGCACGTCGCGGTGAACACGCTCTTCGCCCCGGACGGCACCCAGCAGCAGATACTGCGGGCCAACATGCCGTTCGGGGCGCCTGGCCGGGCGGAGTTCGGCACCTTCTACATCGCCTACTCAGCGACGCCAGCCGTTACCGAGCAAATGCTGGTGAACATGTTCATCGGCCGGCCGCCCGGCAACTACGACCGGATACTCGACTTCTCCACGGCCGTTACCGGATGCCTGTTCTTCGCGCCGTCGGCCGATTTCCTCGATGACCTGCCGGACCCGCCGGGCGCGTCATCGGAACGCGACGGTTCACTGTCGATAGGCAGCCTGCAAGGGAGCACGCAGCGATGAAGAACCTGCACCGGGAGCTCGCGCCGGTCTCGGACGCCGCATGGGCCTCCATCGAAGAGGAAACCAAGCGGACGTTCACGCTGAACCTAGCTGGGCGGCGGGTCGCCGACCTGGCCGGACCGACTGGCGACCCCCTTTCGGCGGTGGGCACGGGCCATCTGGCGGACGCCAAGTCGCCCGCTGCCGGCGTGACAGCGCGGCTGCGCACCTCGCTGCCGATCGCCGAGCTGACCGTGCCATTCACCCTCCGCCGCCAGGCGGTCGACGACGTGGAGCGCGGCGCGCAGGACCCGGACTGGCAGCCGGTGAAGGACGCGGCGCGCACCATGGCCCTTGCTGAGGACCGCGCCGTGTTCGACGGGTACCAGGCGGCCGGCATCGCAGGCATCGGATCCGGATCGTCGAACCAGCCGCTCGCCCTGCCTGCCGATCCCCGGCAGTACCCCGATGTGGTCAGCCAGGGCCTCATGGTGCTGCGCCGGGCCGGAGTAGCCGGGCCGTACGCGCTTCTCCTTGGCGCCGACGCCTACACAGCGGTCAGCGAGACGGTCGACTATGGCTACCCGGTGCGCGACCACCTGGCCAGGGTCGTGGACGGGCCGATCGTGTGGGCTCCGGCGATCGACGGCGGAGTCCTCGTGTCCACCCGCGGCGGTGACTTCGAGATCACTCTCGCCCAGGACCTGTCGATCGGTTATGACTCCCACGATGCGAGCAGCGTGCGGCTGTACCTGATCGAGGCCATGACGTTCCAGCTGCACACGCCGGAAGCCGGGATCGCCCTGACCACGCCGAAGAAGTAGCCGCGCGCAGGACTAGCCGTCGTCTCCACCGCCGCCATGGCGGTAGACGAAGTACACGCGCTCGGAGTCATCGGACACCAGGCCACCGTCGATGTCCTGCGTCATCAGCAGCTCGAACCGGTCAGCCAGCGCTGCGCGGATCACCCGCAGGGGAACGCCGAGCTCGGGGATGACCTCGTGATGCAGCTGGTACAGGTCGCCGCCGAGGTGCTCGAAGATCCTGACTTCCCAGATCGACAGGTCACCGCCGCCTGGATTGACGTCCATGATGACCGTGTTCCGGCCGAAGTCCACCCCGAAGAAGGAGTCATGCCATAGCCGGCGGAACCGGCCTGTGGTGTTGACGTCGAAGATGAACACGCCGCCCGGTTCCAGGTGCTCATCGACTCGGGCGAACAATTCCAGCCACGACTCGAATTTCGGCAGGTGATTGAGCGTGTCGAACATGCAGATCACCACGTCGAACCTGGTGCCGAGCGAGAAGCTAGTCATCTCGGCCTGGACCAGGTGCGCGGCCGGGACGTTGCGGGCCGCGGCCGCGAGCATGTCCGGCGACCGGTCAACCCCGGTCACGGCCATGTCCTGTGCCAAGCCGCGTAGCAGGGCGCCTGTACCGCAGCCAAGTTCGAGCAGCGACCGGGCTGACGGAAGGTAGCGCCCGAGATAGCCCCGGATCCGTTCGACGTCCGGGCTGCGGTCACCCATAATCTCGTCATAGAAACCGGCGAACTTGGCGTAGGCGATCATTTCGCCATCATGCCGCATCCCCGTGACCCGGCCGCCCGCATCACCCTGCTGGGTGCCAGTCGAACACCGGGCCGGCCGACAGGGGAGAGGCGACGATAGGGCTATGAACGAGAACCACGAGAAGCTCTGCCCGAGCCCGGAATGGGCGGCGCACATTCGCCAGGACGTCTTGCCCTGGCTGACCCAGCACGCCGAGCTTGGCGAGCACATGCTGGAGATCGGGCCAGGACCCGGTGCCGCCACCGGCTGGCTGCGGAACCAGGTAGACCGGCTCACCGTCGTCGAGATCGACGCCGCCGCG
>JASHXW010000609.1 GCA_030043395.1 Streptosporangiaceae bacterium | reverse complement strand
CCTGATTGTGGTGCGGACGTCCGCAATCATTGCCCCACCCGGCCAGGCAACCGAAAAAGCATTTGCGCGCGTCTACCGACTGTGGTGCGAGCCGTGAAAGGTTTCGGGCGTGAGTAGCGGGCGCGATGCGGAGTTCACGGAATTCGCGCAGGCGCGCCTGACCTCCCTGCGCCGGGTCGCCTATCTGCTCTGCCACGACTGGAACCGCGCCGACGATCTCGTTCAGGGCGCTATCACGAAGTTGTACGTGCACTGGGGAAGGGTGCAGGCCGACGGCCATGCCGAGGCATACGCGCGAGCGATTCTCGTACGCGAGTTCCTCAGCGAGCGGCGCTCGGGCTGGGCACGGAGGGTGAGCCTGGGCACTGCAGTGCCGGAGAAGCCGGCCGAAGGCGCTGATCACGATGCCGCGCTGGACGTGCGGACGGCCCTGGCCACCCTGCCACCAGGCCAGCGGGCAACTCTTGTGCTCCGCTTCTACTGCGACCTGAACGTGGACCAAACAGCCGAAGTACTCGGCTGCACGGCCGGGACGGTGAAGAGCCAGACGTCGAAGGGCCTGGACGCACTGCGCCGGGCGCTGCATCTCGACGGGCAATCTGCCTGCAGCGCCGACCAGCAAGACGCAGTCGCGAAAGCGGAGAGCAGGGCAGTTCGGAATGGATGAGCAGGAGGTCAGGGATATGTTGCAGCGAGCCGCCTTCGAGCAACCACCACCTGGACGCGTCGACATCGAGCTGGCGCGCCGGGCCGGCCGGCGCCGGCTTCGCTGGCGGCGCGCCGGACTGGCGGGCACCCCTGCCACGGCCGCGATCGCGGTTGTCGCGCTGGTCACGTCGGGTGCGCTCTCGCCCAGCCTGCATCCTGGGTATAGCCACCCCGCCGGGCACCACTCGCCGCGGGCCGAGCCAGGCAAGGGCCTCGGGCAGGTCCGCCCGCCCCGCCGGTTCAACCCGCTGATTCCGTACGCAGCGTTCGGCTGGCTGCCTAAGGGCGAAACCCTCGACGGCGGTCAGATCGCATCGACCTACACCTACCTAACTGCCGGGCATGCTCGCTGGGCACTGACTGTCTTCGTAGCTGGCCGCTGCGACCGAACGCAGGCAGAGCTGCTAGCCGGGCTACGCCACGGCGAGCACCCGGTGATGAGGTGCACCACGAGCGCCAGCAGCGGATATGAGGAGGCGGTGAACGGCGCCTTCACCATTTCACGCACGCGCCTAGGCTTCCTGACCACGAGCGGAGATACCTGGCTATGGCAGTACGCGAAGGGAAGCTGGGCGATCCTGAGCGGGCCACCGGAACGAGTAGCGGGAGGTCAGGCGCTCAAGATTGCCGAGCGCGTCAGGTACGCGGTGGCGAGCAAGCCCTCGATCAAGTTCCCCGCCCAGCTGACCAGGCTGCCTTCGAGCTGGACAGTTAGCTTCACGTACTTCCGCGCGCAAGCCGGGGTCCTGCGCGCCAGCCAGTACTCTCTTGCCACGCCCGGGCAGGACTCCCCCAATCTCACGACCAATCTGGCCACCCCGCATAGCCGCTGCTACTTCTACCCGAAGGGGCAATCCGTTCACCGGACAATCAATGGCTATCGAGTGACGGTGAATCACTTGAAGGGCGCCAGCGGCAGGCCACCTACTGAGCAGGTCTGCGCGGCGCACGCCGACGGGCTCTTCGTGTTCGTCTCCACCTATGGCCCGCACCAGCAGCCGAACGCGGTGGCGATCTTCGCCCATCACTTGCGGCTGCTGGGGACCAACCCTGCGGACTGGACTGTCCGGCCGATTCGCTAGGCGATCCGCCTCATGCTCGCGGAACGCGGCCCATCAGGTAGAACTCCGCGTTGGGCTCCAGGGCGGTCAGGTGCGCCAGCCGGTTGGATGCGGCGAACAGCGCGGTGATCGCCCCGACGTCCCAGATCTCGTCGTCGGTCAGCCCGGCGGCACGGGCCTTGTCAATGTCGGCCTCGCCGAACAGCTCAGGCGTGCGAGCCAGCGCGAGCGCCAGATCGGCTATCGCGCGGCTCCGCCCGTCCAGCGTCGCCTGCCAGGGATTCGCGGCGACCCGATCGGCCACCTGCGGGTCCTTGGCCCTGATCCGCAGCAGCGCGCCGTGCGCGACGATGCAGTAGCTGCAGTGGTTGGCGCCCGATGTCGCGACAACGACAAGCTCGCGCTCGGCCTTGGTCAGCCCGCCGGATCGTTCCATCAGGGCGTCGTGGTAGTCAAGGAACGCGCGCAGCTCGGCAGGGCGATGGCCGAGCGCGCGGAAGATGTTCGGGACGAAGCCCGACTTGCTGGTGATCTCGCCAATCCGATCGCGCAGGTCGTCCGGAAGATCCTCCAGCTCAGTCATTCCGAACCGGCTCTCCGCCATGGCTCCTCCAGTCCGTCCCGCAGCGCAGTCTGCGAATCGCCCAGCCGCGCCGCCAGGCCGTCGCCGGGCATCGCCAGACATCGGACCAGTCTCCCGCATCGCCTGCCATCCGCCGGTGCGGGCCACAAGAATCGAAGTGCACTGGCAACAGACAGGAAGAGGTGGAAGCAATGAGCTCATGGCCTGGCGCCATCGGCGCCATTACCTTGTTCGTCCCCGACCTGGACGCCGCGAAGCGCTTCTATGTGGAGGTCTTCGGGCTGCCAGTGAAGTACGAGGACGACAACTCGGCGGTATTCGACTTCGGCAATACGCTCATCAACTTGCTGCAGGATTCCGCGGCGCACGCGCTGATCGCTCCCGCGCCGGTGGCAGACCCGGCCGCCGGCTCCAGGTTGCAGCTCACCATCGGCGTCGACGACGTCGATACGATGTGCGCTGAGCTCACCAGCCGCGGCGTAGAGTTGCTGAACGGCCCGATGGACCGGCCGTGGGGAATCCGCACTGCCAGCTTCGCCGATCCCGGTGGCCATATCTGGGAGATCGCCCAGTAAGCCCGTCCGCACCAACTAGACCGCGCTCAGATGGAGGAACGGTGTCCCGGGAGGCAACGGATCCCCAGACTCGCTTGCTGCTCGCAACCCTGGACAAGCAGCGCGAGCACGTGCTGGGCATCCTGGATGGCCTCGACGAGCAGGATCTGCGACGGCCTGTCCTGCCGTCCGGATGGGACTGTGCTGGCCTGGTCCACCACTTGATCTTCGACGTGGAGCGACTCTGGTTCCGTGCCGTGTTCGCAGGAGAGCAAGACGTCATCGGCGGCCTGGACAGCCAGGGCAACGCGTGGGAGGTCCCGGCAGGCATGCCAGCTAAGTCGGTCTTGGACCTGTACCGGTCGGAGACCGAGCTGGCGAACGCGATCATCACTTCCTCGTCCCTCGACGCCGCGCCTGCCTGGTGGCCCGGAGAGTTG
>JASHXW010000608.1 GCA_030043395.1 Streptosporangiaceae bacterium | reverse complement strand
ATCACCAGGCTGCTGCGCGGGATCGCGCTGCAGGTCTCGCCGCCCTTCGTGATCACCGAGGCCGAGATCGGCCAGATCGCCGAGGCGTTCGCAGCCGCGCTCGACGAGGTTGCTCGCGGCTGACCCTGGCTCGATGGCCGGCCGCTAGCCTTGGGCAATGGTCATCGACCTGTCACATCAGATCACCGCGGGAATGGTCGCCGAATGACCGCGTCGCGCCGCCTGCGGTTCGGGCTGGTCGGGACCGGCTACTGGGCCAGGATCACCCATGCCGCGGCCCTCTCTCAGGCAGAGGGCATCGAGTTCCATGCCGTCTGGGGTCGTGACCCGGCAGCGGCCGGAGCACTGGCCGGTAACCACGGAGCGCGCGCCCATGAGAACTTCGACGACTTCCTGGCCGAAGTCGACGGGGTCGCCTTCGCGGTGCCGCCAGACATCCAGGCTGAGCTTGCCCGCAGGGCCGCGATCGCCGGAAAGCACCTGCTACTTGAGAAGCCGATCGCGACAACTGTCCGCGCGGCGGACGAACTGGCTCGGGCAGTCAGCGATGCCGGCGTCGCGTCAGTCGTGTTCTTCACCGGGAGGTTCCAAGACGACATGCGAGCATGGCTCGGCGAGGTCAGAGCTCATGGCCCGTGGGCCGGGGGGACGGCGATCTGGCTGGGCAGTTCGATGCGCGAATCGAGCCTGTTCCGCACGCCGTGGCGGCTTGAGAAGGGCGGCTTGTGGGATCTGGGGCCGCACCTGGTGTCACTGCTGTGGGCCAGCCTCGGTCCAGTGCAGGTCGTGACCGCCGATACTGGCCCGGCCGACGTCACGAACCTCGTCCTGCGTCACGAGAACGGCGCGTCGAGCACGGTGACTGTCACGCAGGCCGCGACGCAGGAGGCGTCGGGCTTCGAGCTGAGCCTGTGGGGCGAGGCTGGCCGGTGGCGCGCGCCCGACGCGACGAGTCAGCCGGCAGCTGCCCTCACGGTGGCGCTGACCGAGCTTGCGGCGAACGCGCGAGCCGGGCTGACCAGCCACGAGTGCGATGTTCACTTCGGCCGTGATGTGACCGCACTGCTCGCCGAGGCGGAGCGGAAGATCGCCGCCGGCCGGCGATAGTAGACGAATGGGCCCTGCGGGACAGATCCTGGCGGATACGCTGCCCAACAGGGAGGATCAGTGCGTCCTGCAAGAAGACGGATAATCGCGATCGCCGTGGTGGCGTTCATCGGGGTGCTCGGCGTAGCGGCGCCGGCCTCGGTGGCTGCCGTGGCTGCCGTGCACACGATAGTCGCACGCTCGGCGCATCCGCGTCCCTGGCGACCGGCCGAGGCACCATTCGGCGCGGTCAGGCGGCCTTCCTTGCCCGCTGGCGAGCAGTACGTGTGCCCAGCGCCGTCGGGGCCAGGGCAGATGCAGTGCATGTCGATCATCAGGTCGCAGCCACGCGGCATCGACCCGGCCGCGACCGCGACGACCAACTATGACTACGGCCCAGCCCAGCTGCGGAGCGCGTACAAGCTGGCCAGCGCCTCGGCGAAGAATGGCAAAGGCGTCACGGTGGCGATCGTGGACGCATACCAGGATCCCGACGCGGCGGCGGACCTGATCCACTACCGCTCGCACTTCGGCCTGAGCGCTTGCACGCTCGCCAGCAAGTGCCTGCGGATCGTGAACGAGTCCGGCAAGACCAGCCCGCTTCCGGCCACGAACACGAGCTGGGCTGTCGAGGAGTCACTCGACCTGGACATGGTGTCGGCCATCTGCCCGAACTGCCACATCCTGCTGGTCGAGGCCAGCAGCAACTCGACCGCCGACCTCGGCACGGCGAATGACACCGCGCTGCGACTCGGCGCGCGGTACGTGTCCAACAGCTGGTCGGGCGATGAGTTCTTCGGCCAGGACGCCGACAACCACTTCTTCGATCATCCGGGAGACGTGCAGGCCTTCGCCGCTGGCGACTACGGCTACGGCCCGGCGTACCCGACCGACCTGCCGTACGTGACGGCGGTGGGCGGGACCACCCTCGAGCATGCGAGCAATAAGCGCGGCTGGAAGGAGGCAGCCTGGGGTACCGCGACCGGCCCGGAGGGGACTGGCGGGGGCTGCTCGGCCTTCGAGCCCAAGCCGTCCTGGCAGCGAGCCGATGCGAGCTACCCGGGCGGTTGCCTGAACCGGACCGAGAACGACGTGTCCGCCGTCGGTGACCCGGCGACCGGCGTGCTCATCTACGACAGCTACAACAAGGCCGGCCTGATGGAAATAGGCGGCACGAGCGTGGCCACGCCGATCATCACCTCGGTCTACGCGCTGGCCGGGACGCCGGCCAAGAACACCTACCCGGCCGAATACCCCTACCTGCACGCCAAGGACCTGTTCGACGTAACCTCGGGGGTCGACGGCGTCTGCGAGCAAGCCAGGCAGTACTTGTGCCACGGCGAGAAGGGCTACGACGGGCCGACTGGCCTGGGGACGCCTGACGGTACTGGCGCGTTCAGCAGTGACAAGGCCCATCTCGTGACGGTGCTCGATCCTGGAGTCCAGGACCTGCCTGCTCACTCGAAGGTCGCGCTGGCGATCACGGGCCTGGATACCAGTCACGTGTCCGCGCTGAAGTGGAGCGCAGCCGGGCTGCCGTCGGGCCTGGCTATTCACGCAGTGAGCCACTCGACCGATGCGACGATCACCGGCACGTTGCCCGCCAAGGCAGGTACCTTCAAGGTCGCCGTGACGGGAAAGGACGGCAGCGTCGCCGGAACGACGCACTTCACGATCGTGAGCTTGCCGTCGCTGGCTGCGCCGAACCCGCCGTCGGGCAACCTAACCCTGACCTCCGACACCAGCCTGTGCCTGGACGGCGGAACCGACGCAAGCGGTCAGGCGGTCACCGTTCAGGACTGCAGTGACGCACGCGTCGGCGCTCAGGACTGGCAGTACGTGGCGATCAGCCAGCCGGGCGACACCGGGACCATCCAGATCGCAGGCGAATGCCTGACGGCGGCGGACACGGCCCTACCTGAGCACACCTCACTCGCCCCCTGCACGAGCGGTCACCTGGAGGAATGGACCTACCTGGGTTTCGGCGCGCTGTGGAACCCGTCCACCGGCGGCTGCCTGACCGCAACCGCGTCGGCGGGCAGCCAGGTCACGGCGGCCAGTTGCACGTTCAGCGCTAGCCAGACCTGGAACCTGCCGGCCGGGCCAGTCGTCGTCAGCGGATCGCTGTGCCTGGACAACACGTCAGGCACCACCGTCAAGGTGCAGGCCTGCGACTACTCCGACCAGCCAGCTCAAGATGGGCAGCTCTGGACGCTCCTGGGATCCGGCGAGGTCGAGAGCAGCTCCGGTCAATGCCTGGCCAGCACCAGCCTGCTGGCTCTGACCCCGCTCGCGCTGCAGGCATGCGACTCAGACGATGAGTCCCAGCTCTGGCTGACCGGGCCGTCCGGTGAGCTGCAGAACTTCGCCGTCAACGCCTCGGGCATCGCCTTCAACATGTGCCTCGCCGACCCGGGCAACGGCGGCGCGGGCACGGCGGCGAAGCAGGACCAGTGCTACGGATACGAGGGAGAGATCTGGGGCCTCAACTAGCCGAGTTAGCTAGCTGAGTTGCTGACGATCTTCGCGCCTGGCGGCAACTGGAATGCCGAAGCCGTCGGCGAAGCGCTGTAGCTCTTGATCTCAAAGCTCGTCGACTCTGAAGCGACCTTGACGTAGCCGAGGATGTTCTGCGACGTGGTGCAGATCTTGCTGGTGCCCGTGACTCCCTTGGCAACGAAGTCAAGGCAGCTCAGCGAGAAGCCGTTCACCGTCATGCTGGATGTCGACACCTTGTCGCCGGCGAGGCTGGCCACGAAGGTGAAGTCCGACAAGAACGCGACCCAGTGCGACGGCGTGTAGATGCCCACGAGCGCGTTCTGCGCCACGGTCCTGGTCTTGCCGAGTGACTTGCACTGCCACTGCGCCGCGGCGGGAGTCCGCGTGCAGGAGTACCCGCCCGAGGAGTTGTTGATGAGGTCGAGGTCGGAGTTGCCGCTAGCGTTCCCGGTCTCCTTGAACGAGATGTCCGTGGGCGGCTGGACAGCGTACGTGACCGTCACCGGCGCGCTCCCGGTCGTCACGTAGGTGGCCTCGAACGGCATCGCCTTGCTGCTCTTCAGCCCCTTGGTGAAGTTGTCGACGATGGCCTTGTTCCGCTCAACATCGTGGCTGATATGGCCGACCTTGTTCAGCACCGCGCAGCCGGACAGGCCCGCGACAAGCAGCGTGGCTAGGGCCGCCACGCAGGCGCGGCGAGCGGGTATCAGATGGCCGCTGGGGGTCATGGCAGGCCTCCTGTGCTTCTTGGGGGACACAGTAGGGGATAGGTGCGCCGAATGGCGACCACTAAACCTATTGACGTACTAAGCCGCTATGCCGGCTATGTGCCGGCCATAACAACCTGGGCACAAATACGGCAATGGCGACGCCAAGGGCGGCGATGGAGGCAACGAGCACCGCACCCGCAGCCGCGTCCTTGGCGATCTTGGCCAGCGGATGGAAACCCTGGGCCTGCAGGTCGGCGAGTGCCTCGATGGCCGTGTTAAAAATCTCAGCGGCAATCACCATCCCGATGGCTAGCGTGACGCAGGCCCAGTCCACCGCGCTGATCCGAAGCACGACCCCGGCGACAATCGCCGCGGCCGCAGCTCCGAGGTGCACGCGCATGTTCACCTGGGTGCAGAGCGCGTGCCAGATGCCCTGCCCGGCGAACGTGAAGCCACGCAGGAACTTGGCCAGCGACTGAGTCGGCTGGCTGGGACTCGGCTCACTCATCGAAACCTCCGGTGGCGACCCCCGTCCTTCAAGGCCGGGGCGGGAACGGCGCTGGCAGAATGAGCCGATGGATCCCAGGCACGCGATCTTGTTCGAGCCACAGC
>JASHXW010000607.1 GCA_030043395.1 Streptosporangiaceae bacterium | reverse complement strand
CCGCTCCTTGATCCCGAGCAGCATCTTGCGCTGGAGCAGCAGGCCGCCCGGCTCGATCAGGACCGACCAAGCCATCCGCGACGGAGTCGGGCGCGATGGCGGGGCGTACCGGTTGCGGTTCACCAGCCTGGTCGTGCCGTTGTGGCCGGAGAGCGTGTAGATCGACACCCAGCTGCCGTCGGTCAAGCGGCGCACGTACACGCGCGGCGGCCGGAGTATCTCGACCCGGATCGTGCGGCGGCCTGCCGGGTAACCGAACTCGTCACCGGGGTTCACCTGCTGGAACTGCGGCAGGATCACCTCGGCGCTATGTGAGTCCAGGCCGAGCAGGTTCTCCATCCAGTCGTAGGTGTAGTCGCCGGCTCGTCCGCTGCCCATCTGCATCAGCCATGGCCAGACGCAGTCTGGCGGGGCAGCGATCTGGATCGCGCGCGTGGTAACGACGCGGGCGTCAGGCAGTAGCTCGTCGCCCGGGAGGTTGGCGGCAACCTCGTCAGCGGTGGCGCCCCAGGTCAGGCACCGGTTCCGCCAGAGGATCGGGTAACTGGCCGCTGCCAGGCCGACCGCCAGGCCCGCCCCGGCCAGGGTCCGGAGTCGTCCGCGCATCATGACGCCAATACCGCCTATCGTTGGCCACCGGTCAGGGAACCCTTACAAGGGTGGCTGGCAATTGCCAGCTACGGTAGGGGCCGAAGGTCCCTGGTTATTCGGGACCTTCGGCCCTAACACGACATTTGCTGGAGAACGTATGGGCGAGCACTGGCGTGAGCGGATTGGCAGATTCGGCATCTGGCGGCCTGCTGGCCAGACCTCGGCCGAGCTGGCCGAGAACCTCGAGGGCCTCGGGTTCGGAGCGCTGTGGCTCGGCGGGTCACCGGCCGGGGATCTCGCCATCGTCGATCGCCTGCTGGACGCGACGACGACGCTCGTTATCGCAACCGGCATCGTGAACATATGGAAGAGCGAGGCCAGGCAAGTGGCGGCATCGTTCGCCAGGATCGAAGGCCAGCGCCCTGGCCGGTTCCTGCTCGGCGTGGGGGCTGGCCACCCGGAGGCGACCGCCGAGTACGCCAGGCCGTACGACGCGGTCGCGGGCTACGTCGACGTGCTGACCGCGAACGGGGTCCCGCCGGAGAGCATCGTCCTCGCCGCGCTCGGCCCGCGAATGCTCCGGCTGGCGGCGGACCGGACCGACGGCGCGCACCCGTATCTGGTCCCTGCGGACTACTCGCGGCTGGCCAGGCAGATCCTCGGCCCCGAGCCGCTGCTTGCCCCTGAGCACAAGGCCGTGATCGATGCCGACCCGCAATCCGCCCGCGCGATCGCGCGGCCCAGGGTCCGCACGCCCTACCTCGGCCTGGTCAACTACACCTCGAACCTGCGGCGGCTCGGCTGGACCGATGCGGACTTGGCCGACGGTGGCAGTGACGCGCTCATCGACGCGCTGGTCGCGCATGGCAGTCCCGACCAGGTCGCCGCCCGCCTGAGTGAGCACCTGACCGCCGGTGCCGACCACGTGTGCGTGCAGTTGCTCAGCGCGGACGGGCCAGCGCTGGTGGACGATTACCGCAAGCTGGCCGCCGGGCTCGGCCTCGGCGCAGCGCACTAGCAGGCATCAGCCCGCGATAAGCCCGTTGATCACACCAGCAACGCAGGTCTAGCGTTCGCACGTAACGTCGCAGCGACAGTCCAGGGGGTTCCGTGAAGCCGCCGGAGTTCGGCTACTCCAGGCCGGAGACCGTGGCGGCCGCCGTCCAGGTGCTGGAATCGGCCGGGCCTGACGCCAAGGTCCTAGCCGGCGGTCAGTCGCTGATCCCGCTGCTGAACATGCGGCTGGCCACGCCCTCCTACCTGGTGGACATCAACCGGCTCGCTGAGCTCGGCTATGTCCGGGTGGCCGACGGGCAGGTCGCGATCGGCGCGCTGGCCAGGCACGCGGACGTCCTGCGCGACCAGGGCGCCAACGCGGCACAGCCGCTCCTAGGCAAGGCGCTCGCGCTGGTCGCCCACCCGGTGATCAGGAACCGGGGCACCACCGTGGGCAGCATCGTGCACGCCGACCCGGCTGGCGAGATGACCGCTGTACTCGCGCTGCTGAACGGGATGGTGCGAATGGCGGGCATAGGCGGGGAGAGGTGCGTTCATGCCCATGAGTTCTTTCTCGGACCGCTAGAGTCCGACGTTCGGCCGGGGGAACTGGCAGTCGAGGCCGTGGTACCCGCATTGCCGGCGCACGCGGGCTGCGCGTTCGCCGAGGTCAGCAGGCGGCACGGGGATTACGCGGTGTGCGGCGTCGCGGCTGTCGTGCAACTCGGTGACGACGACGTGATCAGCCAGGCGCGGGCCGCCTACTTGTCCGTGGCGGGGACGCCGCTCGTGCTGGACCTGACTGACGCCTGCGCCGGGCTAAGGCCAGCCGGACCCGACGACTTCGCCGCGGCCGGCCGGCTAGCCATGGCGCGGGTCAGGCCGGCATCTGACATCCACGCGACGGCGGACTACCGAAGGCACCTGGCTGGCGTTCTCACTCAGCGGGCACTGGCTGACGCGGTCGCGCACGCGAGAGGGCGGGCCGATGACAGCGCATGAGGGCGATGGCGTCGCGCCGCCCCCTGCGGTGCTGCACGACATCCGGCTGATCGTCAACGGCGCGGTGAACGCGGTACGCGTACCCGCCCGCCGGCTGCTTTCTGACTGCCTGCGGCACGACCTGCGGCTGACCGGCACGCACGTCGGCTGCGAGCACGGGGTCTGCGGTGCGTGCACGGTGCTGGTGGACGGCGTCGCCGTCCGCTCGTGCCTGATGCTGGCGGTCAGCGCGGACGGCGCGCGGATCACGACCGTCGAAGGGCTGACCGAGCCTGACGGGACGCTGTCGGCCGTCCAGCAAGCATTCGCTGACTGCCATGGCCTGCAGTGCGGGTTCTGCACCCCCGGGTTCCTGACCACGATCACCGCGGCGCTGGCCGTCAACCCGGACCCGACAGAGGAGGACGCGCGCGAGATCATCGGCGGAAACCTCTGCCGGTGCACCGGTTACCAGAACATCGTTCGCGCCGTGCTCCGCGCCGCCGAGCTCAGGCGCTCGGCGGGGAAGGCGGGGCGCTGGGCGGGGAAGCCGGGGCGCTCGGCGGGGAAGGCGGGGCACTCGCCCGCGGAGGCGAGCCAGTGACCTCGATGTTCGGCGAGCCGATCCGCCGGGTCGAGGACGACCGGCTCCTCCGCGGCGCCGGAGCGTACCTCGACGACCTCGGCCACGACGCGCTCGCTGCCGCGTTCGTGCGCAGCCCGCACGCGCACGCGCGGATCACCGACATCGACGTGTCGGGTGCATTGGATGTCGCCGGGCTGGTCGCCGTCTACACCTACGAGGACCTGTCCGGCCGGCTGGCGGAGCCGCTGCCGCTGCTCATCCCGCACCCCGCGCTGACCCACGGGCGCACTGGCTACCCGCTGGCGGCCGGCGAGGTGAACTACGCGGGCGAGCCTGTCGTCATGGTGGTGGCCGCCGACAGGTACCTGGCAGAGGACGCCGTCGAGCGCATCGTGGTCGAGTACGAGCCGCTGCCCGCCGTCGTCGGCGTGGACGC
>JASHXW010000606.1 GCA_030043395.1 Streptosporangiaceae bacterium | reverse complement strand
CCGGGCGGAACGAAGGCCCCGTGCCAGCTGTCGCTGCGTCAGCGCTCGTCGCCGTCGCAGGTACTCGTGAAAGGGCTCGAGTTCCTGCCTGGTCGCGCCGACGAGCGAGGCGGCCATCTTCGGGTAGCCGAGCAGGTACACGTCCAGGTCGCGGGTCGGGGTGGTCAGGTCGCCGAGCCACTTGAACTCCGGCCGGTAGCGGCTCACCATCGCATCGGGCAGGGCGGCGCGAGTGAGCTTCAGCACCGCCCTGGTGCGCCGCACCGCCACCCGCAGGTCGTGCAGGAACTCGGTGTCGATGTCGTTCCTGGTGCCGTCGACGTTGGCCTGCACGGTGTCGAGCAGCCGCGCCAGGATCGTGCTGACCGCGAGCGCCGCAGGCATCGAGCCGGCCAGCTGGACGTCTACCTTGCCTGAGTAGTCGCCGGGCCTGCGGCCGGCCGCCGACAGGGCAGACTCGAAGCTGGACCGGTCGGCTGGCTCCACCCCAGGGGCAAGCGCCAGCAGGTCAGCGAGCTTGGCTGCCTGCACCTGGTATCCGCGCAGCGGGCTGATGCTCAGTCTGACCGGAGCGGCCGCCTGGCGTGGCTTGATCACGGTCATGTGCTCGACCGCGACGATCGCGATCGTCTTCTCGTCGCCGTTCAGTGCCCGGCGCTCGCTCAGCGCGCTGGTGGCGCTGGCAACGGGCAGCAGTGCCCTGACCCCGATGACCGGAGCGAGGTGCTCACGCAGCGGGCCGAGCGGCAGCCCGTCGACCTGGGAGGGCCAGTGCATCCGGCTGGGGACGGACTCCGCGGCGACTAGCTGGCCGTCCCGGCCCGTCAGCAACAGCTCAGCCTGGCCGCGGCTGGCCTGGAACTCCAGTGTCAGCCCAGCCCGGAACAGCCGCCAGTCAAAAGTGTCCAGCCAAGTCCTGCGTACCGTGCGGGACCGGCCGCCGTCCGATACCCGGTATCTCGGGTCTGCGAGGCACAGGGCTTCGGCGCCAGGCGGGCCCGCGCCGTCGGCTAGAACGAACTCGCGAACAGCGTTGAGCAACTGGCAACCTCGCACAACCAGGCGCCCGGGTGGCAGCTAGGAGTACGCGTGTTCGCCGTCTGCCGGGCTAATTTTGATATCGCAGATCGGAAATACTAGTTGTTCAACTGATCGATATCCAATGTTAACTGATCTGAAGAATCATCGACCTCGGCCAGTTAGCGTCAACATATCGAAATCCATGATCATAGTTCAGTCCGCTGGCGACGAGACTCCGTGAGGATCTTCGGATGTGGCGATTGGCGCGGCGACGCGTACTCAGCTTGCTTGCATTGGTCCCGCTCGTCGTGGGCGCGGTCTGGTTGCCGACGGCAGCCCCGGCCTTCGGCGCTAGCTCTCGGACCGCCCCCGCCGTCAACCTCCTGCAGAATCCAGGCGCCCAGGCCGGCGCGGCAAGCGCGCGAGGCTGGGACAGCGTCACCATCCCTGGCTGGCTGATCGTACGCGGCCTGCCGACTGTCGTGCGCTACGGGACGCCAGGCTTCCCGGCGGTGTCTGGGTCGTACCCCGCGATGCGTGGCGGGCAGCTGTTCGCTGGCGGCCTTGGCGGAACTGCCGTGCTTCGTCAGGTGGTGCGGCTGCGCACCCCGGCCGGCGGATTGCTCGGGCCCGGGAAACGGTATGTCCTTTCTGGCTGGCTGGGCGGGACCGCGACTAGCCGGGCTTCTGTGCACGTGCTGTTCCTGTCTGCGTCCGGTTCCGTGCTCGGCAGCACCCACATCGGCCCAGTTGGCCGTGAGGCCAGCGCCGGACGCGCCCCGGCGAGCGGCGCCGGAGTGGCCGGGAGGCCTGGCCTGGCTCCGCGGGTCGTGACCGGCACTTTGCCGCCTGGCACCAGCAGCGCGCGGGTAGACCTGCGGCTGGCCACATCAGCGCGAGGGGCCGACGGGCCGGACGGACCCAAGGTCGGATACAACTGGGCGATCGCCGACGACATCCGGCTGAGCGTGCTGGCTCCGGTACGTCCGGCGGCCCGGTTGCGGCCGCCAGCGGCCCACGTGCCGCGGTTCGCGCACGTGTTCCTGTTCTACTTCGAGAACCAGGACTACGGGTCGGTGATCGGTGACATCCGGCGGGCACCGTACCTGAATAGCCTGCTGCCCAGGGCCAGCGTGCTCGCCAACTTCTACGCCGAGGAGCACCCAAGCGACGGCAACTACCTGGCGATCGCGGGCGGCAGCACGTTCGGCATCCCGCTGACCGACCCGCTGGAATCCGACCCGCTGTACACGATTCACGCCCGCAACATCGGGGACCTGATAAACGCCGCGCACGAGACATGGAAGGGCTACCTGCAAAGCGCAGACGGGCCGTGCGACGACACCGTGCACCGGTCGTACTGGGATGACGACCTGCCGCTGTTGTACTTCGCGGACATCAGGGACCGCCCCGCCTACTGTGCCGCGCACGTGGTCCCGCTGGAGCAACTGCACTCCGACTTGGCTCGCACGTCGACCACGCCGAACTTCGCGTGGATCGGGTCGAACGACTGCTCGGACATGGAGGGCTGCGGCATCCACGCTGGCGACGTGTTCGCCGAACGGGAGCTCGGCGCCATCATGCGCTCGCCCGCCTGGCGAACCCAGCGGTCGCTGGCGATCATCACCTTCGACGAGGACGCCTACAACGACCCGCATCCGCCGCAGCGGGTCGCCACGATCATGATCGGCTCGTCCGCGGTCCGCCGCGGTTACGTGTCGCACGTCCGGTACACCCACTACAGCCTGCTGCGGACGATCGAGGCTGCGCTCGGCCTGGGCACGCTTACCGCCAATGACCGGTATGCGCAGCCAGTCAACGACGTGTTCGATCCGTCGATCAGGCCACTTCGAAATGCGGATCCGCCGCAAGCGCCGACCCGCTTGCGTGGCGTGGCGGCCGTTCGACCGCCCCGCCATGTGGCACGGACGAGGCCAGCGCAGGCCAGGTCGGGGCACCGCGGTCCGCTGGCGTTCGTGGTCAATTCCGGCTCGGGCACCGTCACCCCGATCGACCTGCGGACCAGGCGGGCACTGCCGGCCATCAAGGTCGGCGCCGACCCCGACGCGATCGTGGCGGCGCCGGACGGCCAGACGCTTTACGTGGCCAACGCGGGCTCGCGCACGGTCACCCCCATCGATGCGGCGACGCTGCGAGCTGGCCAGCCGATCCGGGTGGGCAACGATCCGCGCGCGCTGGCGATCACGCCGGATGGCGCGACCGTGTACGTCGCCAACAGCGGCTCGGGCACCGTGACGCCGATCAGCACGCGAACGGGTACCGCTGGCAGGCCCATCCGCGTCGGCCGCTACCCGAGGGCAATCGCGGTCAGCCCGGACGGGGCGTCGGCGTACGTCCTGGACTGGGGCAGCGGCGAGGTCACGCCCATCAGCACCGCCGATAACCGGCCGGGGCCGCCGATCCGGGTCGGCTCGTACCCGTTCGCCCTCGCCTTCACCCCGGACAGCTCGACCGCGTACGTCGCCAGCTATGGCGCTGACACCGTCACCCCGATCAGCGTGGCCACAGGATCGGCAGGCGCGCCGATCAAGGTCGGCGCCGCGCCGGACGCCGTAGCGGTCAGCCCCGACGGCAAGGTGGTCTACGTGGCCAGCGGTGACACCGACACGGTGACGCCGATCTCCGTCGGCTCCGGGCGGGCAGGTGCTGCGATCCGGGTCGGTTACGCCCCGGCCGACGTCGCCTTCTCCAGGTCCGGAGCTACCGCCTACGTGGTGAACACTATCTCCGGCACGGTCAGCAGGATCGACGTCGCTGCGGGCCGCAGGATCGCGCCTGTCTCGGTGGGCCTGTACGGGTATCCGACAGCGATCGGGATCGACGCCGTTGGATCGATGGCCGTCGCGCTCAACACCTACGCCGGCCGAGCGTGCCTCATCGACATCGGGTCGGGCAAGGTCGTCGCCAAGCTGCCTGTCGGCGGCTCGCCAACCGCCGTTGCCTTCACCCGCTGACCTGATCCCGCGTAAGCGCAAGGCGGCGAGCCGCAAGAGCCGGTCAGTGGCGGGCCAGGAGTGCCGGTGCGCGAGTGCCGTCAGTGGCAGCCGCACGCGCCTCCGCAGCAGCCGCCTCCGCTGTTCCCGGCGGCTGATCCGCCAGCGCTCGCACGGCCGCCCACCGAGATCGTGGACAGCAGCCTGACCGTATCGTCGTGGCCCTGCGGGCAGGTGCACGGCGCGGACGACTCGCTCATCGGGCGGGTTCGCTCGAAGGTGTCTCCGCAGGCTCTGCAGCGGTACTCATATCGGGGCACGGCTCCCATCTTACTGCCGCCAGGGACATTGACCCGAGCGCACCATCGGCCGACCCTGCCATCGCGACCCAGATAGTCGGCACGCGAGCGCGTTTCTGCGTCCTGGGGCCCGGGCTCAGCAACAACGATGTCCCTGCGCTGTTGTCGTAGCAACAGCGCAGGGACATCGTTGTTGTCCGGGACAGCCGGAAAGCGCGGTCTAGTTCGACCAGAGGTCGACCACGCGGGTGCGGTGGAAGCCCTTCGGGATCGCCTTCAGGTACTTCAGCGTCATCCGGCTGAAGTACTGCTTGCCTGAGTGATGCGGCCACGGCTTCGGCCGCCAGAGCGTGACGTCGACCGGGTAGCTGTGGAACTTGCCCTTGTAGCAGGCCGGAATGCAGTTGTTGATCTCGTTCTTGCCAGAGCCACCTGCGGTGGAACCCCACGACGTCCACGTCAGGGTCTTGAGGTAGTCGTAACCGTCCGCGCAGGTGATGATAAAGGACGTGGGCTTCGTGGCGCCTTTTCCGGCGCACGTGACGATCACGACATGGCTTGCCGACGGCGCGGCCGTCCCGGCCTGCGCCGGACCGGCCATGATCGCCGCACCCCCGACGCCGCAGGCGATAGCCGCCGCTGCCGCCGCAGCGCGGACAATGCTCAATCTCATTGACCCTCCCATTCCCCAACTCGATGGGTACTAGTTCCCGTCGCGAGCACGCGCGGACACTCAGCACCATAACTGACGATAAGGAATGAAGGGCCGGGAGACTACGGCAAAATAATCCATCGCACGACACCGCCCTTGAATCCGTGCGGGTTCTTCTGGGCCGGGTTCACGCCTCGGCCAGGCCGGGGCGCACCGCGACATCGGAGTCGACTGCGACGGAAGCCGCGTCGCCAGCGCCGACGGTCGCTGCCTCGCCGACCGTCGCTTCCGCGCGGGCGGTCGATTCCCTGCGGGCGTCAACTCCTGCGGGCGCGTCAGGTGAGTCGTAGTAGAACTGGGCGCCGCGCATGAACGAGATGATCGCCGC
>JASHXW010000605.1 GCA_030043395.1 Streptosporangiaceae bacterium | reverse complement strand
TCGTGTCGCCCTTGGCCGCCGTCCGCTTGACCAGCGTGTGCCATGGCTGGCCGGCCAGCTCGGCGGACGCGGGATAGCCGTCCACGCAGGCGGCCTCCACCGAGATCTCGGGCGGGTAGTTCCCGCGGAAGAAGGCAGTATCGACGACTACGCCGTGCACGATGCCCGAGCAGCCCAGCCGCACGACGGCCTCGTCGCTGCCCGGCTCGCGCCGGCGCCGCGTCTCCCAGCCGTCGTAGACCTTTCCCTTGTTGCCGAAGGCGCTGACCACGTGCCCAACAGGACCCGGCTTGATCAGGTTCTCCTTCTCGGCGAACAGCTCGTCGGTGGCGAATACGACGCTCCCCCCAAGGTCCCTGCACGCCAAATCAGGCATCGAGCTGAATTCAGCCACCAGTCCTCCTTGCCAGCAGCATCACCGCGGACGCCCGCACCGCGCTGGCAGGGGCAGGAGTCCGAGATCATGATCGGTCGGCCGCGGCACTCTCGTCATCCGCGCTCCCGCACCGCAACAGCTCCCCGGTCGCTGCGGTTTTGCTCATGCCGTCGACCTCGGCCCCGCGGAGCCAAGTACGCCGTACTACCCCGAATAGTTCTTGCCCCGCGTACGGCGTCAGCTTGTGCCTGGTCAGCAAGCGCTCCGGCTCGACCACGAAGTTCTCGTCGGGCGCGAACGCTACGAGGTCGGCGTCCCGGCCTACCTCGATCGCGCCCTTCCTGGGCAGCCCGACCAGCCTCGCCGGGTTCGCGGCCATCCAGCGCGCGACCTGAGCCAGGCCAATTCCGCGCTCCCTGGCCTTCGTCCACACCACGGGCAGGCCGAGTTGCAGCGACGAGATGCCGCCCCAAGCCGTCCCGAAATCCGCGGAGTCCTGCCCTTCGGCCAGCCCTTTGAGCTCGGGCGGGCTAGGCGAGTGGTCCGACACGACGCAGCCGATCGCGCCACTTCGAAGCGACTCCCACAACCGCTCCTGGTTCGCAGCGTCGCGGATCGGCGGGCAGCACTTGAACTGCGTCTGCCCAGGTCCAATCTGCTCGGCCGTTAGCGCGAGGTAATGCGTGCATGTCTCGGCGGTGATCTGGACGCCGCTCGCCCGAGCGTCCGCGATCAGTGGCACAGCATCCGCGGCCGACAAGTGCAGGATGTGCACCCGCGCTCCGGTCAACCCGGCGAGCTTGATCAGCCTGGAGATCGCCGCGACCTCGGCCGCCGCGGGCCTGGAGTTCAGGAAGCCCGCGTACTCCGCATGGCGCTCCGAGCCGAGCGGCATGATGCACGCTGCGTCCTCGGCGTGCACGACCAGCAGGCTGCCGAGTTTGGCCACACGCTGCATCACTGCCGCGAGATCGTCATTGTCCAGGGGCGGGAACTCAGCCACCCCGGAATCGACCATGAAGCACTTGAAGCCGAAGACTCCCGCCGCGTTCAGGTCAGCAAGTTCATTTTCATTACCCGGGACGGCTCCAGCCCAGAACCCGACGTCCACGAGCGCCTGGCTAGCCGCTGCCTTTCTCTTAACCTCCAGGGCGGCGATGTCCGTCGTCGGCGGGTTCGAGTTCAGCGGCATGTCGATGATCGTGGTCACGCCGCCCGCGGCGGCAGCCGCGGTCGCCGTCGAGAAGCCCTCCCATTCCGTGCGGCCGGGCTCGTTAACGTGCACGTGCGTGTCGACAAGCCCTGGAAGCAGTACCTCGTCGCGGGGCAGTTCAACGTAGACCGTGCCACCGGGGATGACACGCGCGAGGCCAGCGCGGGTGCCCACTGAACGCGGCCCGCCTGGCGCCGTCGTCCGGACATCCCATCTGGTCACGGAGCTGATGTGGCCTTGGTGGACATATACCTCCGCGGGCACGATGCCAGCGGGGGTGACGACTCGGCTGGCGCGGATGACCAGGTCCGGCGCTGATGAGTTCATTGCTGGGCCTCGATGGGAAGGAGGCGGAGGCTACCCCGAGCTTGAGCAGCTTCCGGAACTAGAGCTAGAGACATCATGCCTGGCTCCCTGACGGCAGGCGGCCGGTGCGGCGAGCGAGCCTCAGGTCGCTCCTGGTAAGGCCGGCGAGAGCGCTGACCTCGTCGTCGGTGACAGCGCCGCAATCCAGAGCGCGTGCCAGGAAAGTGGCCAGGGCGCGGGCAGTAGCTGGTTCTTCAAGGCCTGCCGCAGATCGCTGCTCGTAGGCCCGGAGCCGGGCGCAGGCGACGGGCAGGCCTTCGCGGAAGAAGGCGAAGGTGGCGGCGTACCGGCTGACGAGCTGGCCGGGATGCAGGTCCCAGCCCTGGTAGAAGCCGCGCTCTAGGGAACGCCGGACGAGCCGGGCGTGCAGGCGCCACGCCTGAAGCACGTCTTCGCGAGTGCCGACCGGCAGGACATTGCTCGAGCCGTCGGACAGGCTGACCCCGGTTCCGGCGGCGGCCACCTGCATGACCGCCCTGGCGTGATCGGCTACCGGGTGCTCGATGCTCTGCTGCGCCGCGGCCACGCCGAGCGCAGCACTGTAGTCATACGTCCCGTAGTGCAGCCCGGTCAGGCGGCCAGCCGCCGCGTGCACGCACCGGGCAATCGTCGCCACCCCGTCCGGGCCACAGATGACTTGCGGCGTCTCGACCTGAATCTCGAACGTCATCCGTCGCGGATGGATGATCCCGTACGCCGCCTCCAGCCGCTGGCATAGCACCGTCATCGCGCTGACCTGAGCGACCGAGGTGACTTTCGGCAGCGTGATCGTGAAACCGGGCGGGAGCGGCCAGTCGTTCTCGGCCAACGTGTCGAGGAACGCCCTGATCGTCGCGACGGCCCGGTGCCTGGTCGGCTTTTCCAGGCTCTTGCAGCGCAGGCCGGTGAAGGGCGGCGCGACATCGCCTCGCAGAGCGGCCGCCAGCGACCTGGCGGCCGCCCGGGCATGAGCGTCCTCGGTGTCGTCGCCGCGGATCCCGTAGCCGTCCTCAAAGTCGATGCGCAGATCCTCGACCGGCTCCCTCCCGAGCTTGTCCTGGATCAGCGGGTAGACCTCGGCGGCCACCGCCGGCTCGAGTCCCATGGCGTCGGCGAGCTTGTCAGGACTCGGCGCGTACTCCTGCAGAGCGGCCTTGGCCTGGGCGGCCCACTGAGTGAGCGAGTCCTGCTCGAAGTTGTGGGCGGGTATGTAGGCCGTGTGCACCGGCTGGCGGCCGCGGTTCTCGCCTGGGTAAGCGCTGGCAAGCTCGGCGTCGGCGACGGCGAGCAGCTCGTCGAGCTCATGGGGGACGTACCTCATCACCTCGTCGGCCTTGAGGAGGCGAGTCGTCATCAGGGGTCCGTTATATCTGACGGCCTGACTGGCACCCGGTCCAGATCCAGCCCGGTCGCCGCCCTGATGGCGGCCACGACGGCCGGACCCGAAGAGATCGTGGGCGGCTCGCCGACGCCGCGCAGGCCGTACGGGGCATGCGGGTCTGGATACTCAAGGACGTCGATCTGCATCGGCGGCACGTCGAGGATCGTCGGGATGAGGTAGTCGGTGAACGACGGGTTCCTGATCCGCCCGTCACGCACCTGGATCTCCTCCATGACCGCCAGGCCAAGTCCCTGCGCGCTGCCGCCCTGGATCTGGCCGACGACAGCCTGCGGGTTCAGCGCCCGGCCCACGTCCTGCGCGCAGTCGAGCGCGACGACCTTGATCAGGCCGAGCTCAGTGTCGACGTCGACGACGGCGCGGTGCGCGGCGAACGCGTACTGGACATGCGCGAAGCCCTGCCCGGTCTCCGGGTCGACCGGGTAGGTCTGGCGGTGCCGCCATTGCACCGTCTCCTCGATCGCCCCGTCGCCGAGGAAGTCAGCAATCGGTCCTAGCGGGTCCGGCCGGCGCTCGTCGCGATACCAGATCTGGCCGAGATCGATGCGCAGCTCGGTGTCCGGATCGGCCTCGTGCTTTTGCCGTACTACGGCGAAGAGGCGCTCCCGGACAGCCTCGCAGGCCGCCTTCACGGCTCCCCCGGTGACGTAGGTCTGCCGGGACGCCGATGTAGAGCCCGCCGACCCGACGCCGGTGTCCTTAGGCACCACCACGACGCTGCTGACGCCTAGCTCGGTGCGGCAGATTTGCTGCTCGATCGTGATCAGGCCCTGGCCAACCTCGGCCGCGGCCGTGTGCACGCTGACGACCGGCTCGTCGCCGACGAGCTCGAGCCTGACCCGGGCGGTCGAGTAGTCGTCGAAGCCCTCGGAGAAGCCGACGTTCTTGTAACCGACGGCGTACCCGATGCCGCGCTTGATCCCCTCGCCGTGCGTGGTGTTGCCGACCCCGCCGGGCATATGGCGCAGGTCGGTTGCCCGGCCGGAACCGGCCTGGCTGAGCTCGTCCCTTCCGTCCGCGCAGGGTGGCAGCGGCATGTCCCTGACGCGCTTGAGCATCTCGACGACCGGTGCCGGGCTGTCCACGACCTGGCCGGTCGGCGCCGTGCTGCCCATTTCCATGGCGTTGCGGCACCGGAACTCGATCGGGTCGAGCCCGAGCGCGGCCGCCAGCTTGTCCATCTGGGCCTCGTACCCGAACGCGGCCTGCACGTTGCCGAAGCCGCGCATCGCGCCGCAGGGCGGGTTGTTGGTGTAGACGCCGAAGACGTCGATCCACACATTCGGCACGACGTACGGCCCTGCGCCCATCGTCCCCGCGTTCGCGACGACAGCCGACGTGCTCGACGCGTACGCGCCGCCATCCAGGTGAATCCGGCCCTTGACGTAGACCAGCGTGCCGTCATTGTTCGCGCCATGCTCGTAGGTAATCCGCGCCGGATGCCTGTGCACGTGCCCGAAGAACGACTCCTCGCGCCCGTACATCATCTTCACGGGCTTGCCTGTGTGCAGCGCGAGCAGGCAAGCGTGCACGTGCATGGACAGGTCCTCGCGGCCGCCGAACGCGCCGCCGACCCCGGCCAGGACAAGCCGCACCTGCTCTGGCGGCAGGCCGAGCGCCGCGCAGACCTGCTGCTGATCGACATGCAGCCACTGGGTCGATACGAACAGGTCGACTCCGCCCGCACCGTCAGGCACCGCTAGCCCTGACTCAGGACCGAGGAAGGCCTGGTCCTGCATGCCGATCTCGTAGGTCCCGGTCACGACGACGTCAGCGCTCGGCTGTGGTTCGCCCTTGCGAACCTTCAGGTGCCGGACGAGGTTGCCGCCTGAGTGCACGCACGGCGCACCCGGCTCGAG
Source organism: Streptosporangiaceae bacterium (assembly GCA_030043395.1). The sequence continues at coordinate 525 of JASHXW010000605.1, read as the reverse complement.
CGCTGCGACCGGGTCGGTGACCGGCTCGAGCACCTCGTAGTCCACTACGATCTTGCTGGCAGCGAGCCTGGCCACCTCGGGATGATCGGCCGCGACCAGCGCGACCGGCTCGCCTACGTACCTCACGACATCGGCCGCGAGCACTGGCTGATCGGCATGCTCGAGGCCATACGCGTTCTGCCCTGGGACATCATCGCTGGTCAGGACGGCATACACCCCGGCGGTGGCCAGGGCCTCACCGATGGAAACCGAGTTGATGCGGGCGCGCGGATGCGGGCTGCGCAGCGTTGCGCCCCAGATCATGTCGTCCATCCACAGGTCGCTGCCGTAGGCGAACTCCCCGGTGACCTTCAGGCGGCCGTCTGGCCGGATGGGACTGGCGCCGATGCGCCCGTCGCCGCGGGCGTCGTCCTTGCTCGGCCGGTCGACGCCGGTCGGCGCCGGACCCGGCCGGACGGGTGTTCGCGCACGTGTGCCCACGGCGCCGAGCCTACGTTCCGGCGCCCAGATTCACCATCGGCCGGC
>JASHXW010000604.1 GCA_030043395.1 Streptosporangiaceae bacterium | reverse complement strand
TCGGTAGTCAGCTGGATGGTCGCGGCGGCGCCCGCGGCGAACTCCAGGCCGATCCTGGCCAGGCCCGACCGCGGCCAGGACAGCGTGTTGAACACCAGCACTGCCCGGTCGTGATCGCCAGGTCGGCCTGCTGCCGCGGCGGCCGTGCCCGCGAGGCCGGCCAGGTGGCTCATGGCCTCGCGCCTGGCTTCGTCGCCGCGCTCGAACGCCTCACGCCACCCGGCCAGCAGGTCGAGGTAGACCTGGTCGCCTTCGGTGCCGGTGATCGCGTCGTGATGCGCGCCGAACGCCAGCAGGCGCCAGGCTTTGTCCAGGCTCGCCGACGGGTAGGCGGCGCCGGCCAGCCAGGCGGTCGTGGCGAGCAGCTCGCCGTCGGTGACAGCCACCTCCGCGTCGTGCTGCGCCTGCTTCGTGTCGATGTAGGTGACGTCCTTGCCGGGATAGACCGGATTCATGTCCCTGGTCTGCGGCATGAGCCAGCCCCCGCCATCGGCGTGCTCGGAGCGGACCGCGGCGAAGAACTCACTGGGCACCGCGGTCACGAACCGGGGCCAGGCGTACCGGGAGTTCCAGTCCCGGTAGATGGCCGTCGCCCACTTCGACGGAACCACGTGGTCGCCGCCGACCGGTAGCAGCACGTTCCGGGTAGCTGCGACCGGTGCTAGCTCGCTGAACTGCTGATAGGCGTCCTGCTCAGCCTTTGCCAGGTCGGCGGCATGCTGCGTGATCCAGCCGGCCGAGTAGTGGTTGGGCATGTAGCTGGTCAGGAGCCCGCGGCCATCAGGCGACAGCCACTCGAACTCGGAGGCGAACTGCATCTTCTCGTTGCCCACGCCGCTGCGATCCGGGCCCCACTGGTGGAACGGGCCGCGTGCCCAGGACGACTCGGTCAGCCCGGCCGCCGACATGAGCCCCGGATAAGACGGATCGAAGCCGAACGCGTCGAGCATCCACGAGGTCGTCGGTGCCGCGCCAAGCACCTCGCGCTGGTACGCCAGGCCGTAGACCGCGTTGCGGATGGTGGACTCCGCGCTGGTCAGGTTCGTGTTCGGCTCGTTGTAGCTACCACCGACGATCTCGATCCTGCCGGTCTTGATGAAGTCGAGCAGGTCGGCGCGCTCTTCGGGGTAGGCATCGAAGAATGGCTTGAGGTAGTCAAGCTCGGCGAGCACGAACTTGTAGTCAGGATCGGTCCTCGCCTCGTTCAAGTGCAGCCTGACCAGCTCGAAAGCGGTCCTGACTTCGGGCTCCTTGCCGCTCTCCGACGGCAGCAGCGGCCAGGTCTGAGTGAACTGCCCCTGCGTGTTCCACCACACGGGGTCATAGTGGAAATGGCAGACCATCCACATCGTCCAGCCTGGCTCGGCGACAGTCAGCTGGCCAGGCGCCTCCCACCGGCCCAGATGGGACTCAGCCACGGCGGTCACCTGGCGAGGACTGCCTGGCGTGGCCGGCCCGGCGATCCGGACGCCGACCTCGACCGGGCGCAGCTCACCGCGCTCAAGCTCGGCCACCACCGCGGGAGCCGCGGTGCTCACCCCGGCGCCGTGCACGCTGACGGTGACGACGGCGGCACGGTCGTGGATCATGTCAGCGCCGTCGTTGGCCAGGGTTACGCGGACGATCTGGAGCGGCTGGGAGGCCGTTCCGCCATACAAGTCAGTCGAGGCGACCTCAGTGATCCGCATGCCTCATCGTGGCATGGTTCGGGCATCGTGATCCACTGCGGCAGCCGCAAGATCACGCACTGGATTCCGGGCCGGGCGCGGTCCAGACCGGGAAGCGGTACCTCAGCCGGAACCGGTCCGCCGGCACCAGGACGTCCGCGGTCTCCACCGCCAGGTCAGCTGCAAGGTGCGTCCTGGAGATCACCAGGACAAGGCCACGGGCAGGCGCGGCGAGGGCCATGGCCTCGGGCCCGAGCGCTGGCCGGACAGTAACTTCCTCAGTCACCTCGTCGACGACCACGCCGATCGAGCGCATCCGCTCGATCACGCCACGCCCGGCCAGGGGGCCCTGCTCGGGCAGCGCGACCGCGGTACCGCGGGTCAGGTCGGCCGGCTCGTAGCTTGTCGCGAGCTGCACCGGCTCGCCGTCGGCCCGGAGCAGGTACGTCGTGCGGGTCACGACCGCGCCGTGCGCAAGGCCGAGCCGGCCGGCGATCCGCGGCTGAACCTGCACCTGCTCGGTCTGGTGCTCCCAGGTCAGCTTCCTCGCGGCCGGCGCATGCTCAGCGCCGAGGCCGGCTGACCCGTTGACGTGCTCGGTTATGCCGAACGGCGACCCCGGGAACTGCGGCCGGTCATGCTCGAGGAAGCTAGCCGCCGGGACCCGGCGAACGTAGCATCCCGACCCGGGCCTGGCCTCGATCAGGCCCTCGGTGAGCAGCACCGCGAGAGCGTGCTTCGCCGCCGTCTCGCCGACGCCGTAGTGCGTGATAATCGCGTTGCGCGATGGCACCCGCGCGCCTGGCTCGAGCAGCCCAGTGTCGATCCTCGAGCGCAGATCCTCGAGCACGCGCAGATAGGCCGGCTCCGTCGTGGTGCCCATGAGCCCCCGGCTCCCCTGGCAGTTCCCGCCCCGCGGCTAGTGCCTGCCAATAGTCCCAGGCCATTGTTGCCCAGACGGCCCGCCGAGCGTGACCCTACGGCCAGATTGCCGGTCGGTCAGCGGGGCTAGCCGCCGCCCTCTTCGAGCAGCAGGTGGTAACCATTGGGGGTGCGGGCATGCAGGACGCGGTACTCCCAGTCAGGGCCGGGCGTCATGAGCTCCTCGCGGTAGCCGACGCCCGCGTGCTCGAACAGCTTCTTCGCCTCGTCCAGGTCGCTGACGCCGAGCTGCCAGGTCAGCACGCGGTCAGGTCCGGCCGGCGAGAATCCCTCGTGCCACTCGATCCCGAACTCGATCGGGCCGTGGCCAAGCGCAAGGAAATAGGGATACTCAGGTCCCTCGTAAGTCACGCGAAACCCGAGCCGGAGGTAGAAATCCCGCTCAGCGTCAAGGTCGCTGACAAAGAGAATCGGGATGATCCTCCTAAACAACAATCCCATAGGGCGACATAGTACCGAGCCTGCCCCGCTAGGGCGATGCAACGCCGCCTACCCGGCCTCAGCCTGCGCAGGGATGCGACGGCAGGGCCGCCAGTTGCCGATACCGCCGGGCCATTGCAGCACCGGCTTCCTGGCCGCCAGTCTCGGGGGCACGAGAAGAATGGGCACGGCGTTGCTTGCTGAATCGACTGTCAAGCAGTCATTCGCTCAGAGCTTGCGCGCAAGCGTCAGGCCGTCGCCCACGGGGAGCAGGACGAGCTCGACCCTGGTGTCGGCGAGAGCGTGATCGTTGAAGCGCCTGATGCCGGCCACGTTCTTCTCCGTCGCGTTCGGATCGACAACCCGGCCGTGCGAGAGCGTGTTGTCGACCAGGATCATTCCGCCCTGGCGGATCCGCGGCACGATCAGGTCCCAGTACTCCACGTAACCGGTCTTGTCCGCATCGATGAATGCCATGTCGAAGCTGGTCTCCGCCGGCAGGCCGCGCAGAGTCTGGGCGGCAGGTGCCAGCCGCAGCTCGATCCGGTCGGCCACGCCAGCCCGCTTCCAGTACTCGCGAGCCACCGACGTCCACTCGTCGCTGACATCGCAGCACAGCAAGTGCCCGTCCGCCCCCAGGCCGCGGGCGACGCAGATCGCCGAGTACCCGGTGAAGGTGCCGACCTCGACGGCGTTCTTAGCCCCGATGAGCTGGGTCAGCAGCGTCATGAACCAGCCCTGCTCCGGGCCGATCTGCATGATGGCGTCGCCGGGGAACCGCTTCAGGGTCTCGGCGGCAAGGTCCCCGAGCAGGTCGTCGCGTGGCGAGGTGTGCGCGACCAGGTAGTCGTACAGTGCTTCGCTCAGCTGTTCGCTTTTGTTGGTCACCACCCGACCATAACGCAGCATTCAAGGCGCCGAGCAGTGAGCCAGGGGGTCTACGCTCAGTAGCATGGTTCACCGCATCCCGCTGAGCTTCATCCCGAGTCCGCCCGTCAACGGGTTCCACATCGGCCCGCTGTTCATCCACTTCTACGGGCTCATGTACGTGGTCGGCATCATCCTGGCGGTGCTGATCACCCAGAGGCGGGTGCGCGCATACGGCGGTGATCCCTCCATCGTCAGCGATGTCGCGATCTGGGCGGTGCCGGCTGGCATCGTCGGGGGACGCATCTACTTCGACATCACCACCCCGTCCCAGATAACACCGCACGCCTGGTGGGGAGTCTTCGCCATCTGGAACGGCGGCCTGGGCATCTGGGGCGGCGTACTGGCAGGCGCCCTGGTCGGCATCTGGCGCGTGCGCCGGCACGGCGTGCCGGTCGGGCCGTTCGCCGATGCGGTCGCGCCCGCGCTGCTCGTCGCGCAGGCAATCGGCAGGATCGGCAACTACTTCAACCAGGAGCTGTTCGGCAAGCCGACGACGCTGCCGTGGGCGCTGATAATCTCACCGGCGCACCGTCCGGCGGGCTTCGGCGCTTACCGCACCTTCCAGCCGACCTTCCTCTACGAGCTGATCTTCGACCTCGCGCTGGCAGCATTCCTCGTCTGGCTCGGCCACCACGCGAAAATCAAGCCGTGGGGCCTGTTCGCCCTCTACATCACCGGCTACTCCGCCTTCCGCATCTACGAGGAGTACTTGCGGATCGACTTCTCCGAGCATTTCCTCGGCATGCGCCTGAACAGCTGGGTGGCCATCATCCTCACCATCGTCGGCTTGACCTGGTTCATAACAAACCAGCGCCGCCCCGCCGTCGCTCTGGCGGACGCTCCGGCAGACTCGGCTTCTGCGGAGTCCGCTTCAGAAGGGGATGAGGCTCAGACCACGTCCGCCCACGCCTCTCCAGCCGCTGGCGAGGCTCACGACGAGGTGAACGGGGTTTCAGAGAGCGAGGATGTCGCCACCGCGGATAGCGAGCCGACCGAACCCGCCGAGTCTGAGTCCGTCCCTGGCGCATCCAGCCGGGGGGCCTAAGGTCCCCGCCCGGTCGCGTTCAGCGGAGGGCGGGCTGGCCCTATGCCCTGCGGCATCACCATGGCCCGGTTGTGAGTCCCGCCACAAATAACATGGACACCCCCGGCCAGCCTCAGGCAGCATGACTTTCCCGTGAACATCCGCGACCTTGCCAAGCGCCTGACCCCTGACCTGGCCCCCGTCAAGCACTCCCGCGACTTCCGCCTGCTCTACCTCGGCCAGGCGGGCGTCTCGGCCGGGACGATGATCTGCTACGTCGCGATGCCGTACCAGGCGTATCAGCTCACGCACTCCTCTCTCATCGTCGGCCTGCTGAGCTGTGCCGAGCTGATTCCGGTTCTGCTGGCAGGCCTGCTCGGCGGGGCGCTGGCCGACGCGATCGAGCGCCGTCGGCTGATCCTGGTCACCCAGGCCGCCGCCATCGCCTGCATCGGCGGACTGATCGCGAACGCCGTGTTCTGGCAGCAGCTCTGGGTCCTGTTCCTGCTCGCCGGCCTTCTCGCTGGCGCCGTCGGCTTGCAGCGGCCTTCGGTCGAGGTGCTCGTGCCCAGGCTGGTCGCGCACGACGACCTGCCCGGCGCCGCGGCGCTGTCCGGCCTGCTCGGCACCGTCGCACACACCGGCGGACCGCTCATCGGCGGCGCGCTGCTCGTCGGCGGCATGCCGCTGGCTTATGCGGTCGGCGGGGCGGCGTGCGTTGTCTCGCTCGTGCCGTTCGCCAGGATGCGGCCAAGTCCGCCAGCCCCAGATGCTGACCGGCCAAGCATGGCGGCACTGGTCGAGGGGCTGCGTTATGCCAAAGGACGACCTGACCTGCTCGGGACATACCTGGTCGACATCGGGGCCATGTTCTTCGGCGCTCCCTACGCCGTCTTCCCCGAGCTCGCTGCGAGGCTCGGCGGGCCGGCAGTGCTCGGGTTGCTCTATGCCGCGCCCGGGTTCGGGTCCATGGCCGTCAGCCTGACCAGCGGCTGGACCCGGCACGTGCACCGGCACGGCCGGGCGATCGCGCTGGCCGTCTGCGGCTGGGGAGTGGCGATCGGCGCGTTCGCGTTCGCGCCGAACCTGCTGCTCGCCGTCCTCGCACTGGCCGCGGCGGGCGGGGCCGACATGATCAGCGGGATTTTCCGGACGACCATGTGGAACCAGAGCATTCCCGCGCGAGTGCGCGGGCGGCTGGCCGGACTGGAGATGATCTCCTACTCGACCGGCGAGCCGCTTGGCAACCTGGAGACCGGGGCGGTTGCCACCCTGACCGGGTCGGTACGGCTGGCCGTCGTCTCCGGCGGCTTCCTGAGCCTGGCAGGAGCGGTCATCGTCTCCCTGGCGCTGCCCGGGCTGTGGCGCTATGACGCCAGGGACCGCCAAGCTAACTTGCCAGCCGGGCCGGAGCAGCTCGGCGGGGCAGAGGAAGCCGCCCAGGCCGCCGAACCCGCGCGGTAGCGCGGCCGCCTGTTCAGCCGGAGCTAGCCAACCGGCAGCGGCTCCGCATCCGCTGGCTTTGGCGCACCCGCAGCCGTCGGCGCCTCAGCCGCGAACTCGGCGGCCTTGGCGCGCCACCACTGCTGGCCGGGCTCAGGCAGCGTGTAGATCGGGTCGTAGTACTCGTGCTCGCGCTCAAGCGCCTGCTCGTCGTCGGCCTCGACCGCGGTCCGGTAGTTCTTCGTCCAGTAAGAAATGCCCCGCTCGGTGTCGTAGCGAGACACCTGGTGCACCCAGCGCTTGCCGACGTAGGGCACATCGCAGAGCATCCGCGGCGTCGCGAATCCTGGCAGGTAGCCCATGATCTGGTGCTGCAGGTACTGCGCCTCGGCGAGGCTCAGCCGCCAGTGCTCGGCGTTGGGGATCATGTCGCACAGGTAGAAGTAGTACGGCATGATCTTCGCGTCGTCGAGCAGGGCGAAGCACAGGTCGAGCAGCTGCTCGGTGCTGGAGTTCACGCCACGCAGCAGCACGCCCTGGTTGCGGACGTCCCTGATCCCGGTCGCCAGCATTGCCTTGGCCGCCTTGGCGACCAGCGGGGTGACGGACTGCGCGGCGTTCACGTGGGTGTGGATCGCGATCGACACGTCACGCTGCCTGGCGGTGGTGGCGAGCCGGTCCATCCCGGCCCTGACCTCGTCGGTCAGCCAGTACTGCGGCAAGCCCATCAGCGCCTTGGTGGCGAGCCGGATGTCGCGGATGTTGTCGACCGTCAGCAGCTCGCTGACAAAGGCTTCGAGCCTGGGCCAGGGGAGGTTCGCGACGTCTCCGCCTGAAACCACCACATCCCGAACGCCCGGCGTGGCCTTCAGGTAGCTGATCATCGCGGCCAGCCGGTCGTCGCGCGCCATGCCGAACTTGAGCTTCTCGATCACCGGGGTCGGGTTACCGACCAGGTCCATCCGGGTGCAGTGCCCGCAGTACTGCGGGCAGGTCGGCAGAACCTCGGCGAGCACCTTGGTCGGGTACCTGTGAGTCAGGCCCTCGACCACCCACATCTCGGCCTCGTGCAGCGAGTCCCTTGACGAGTACGGATGCGATGGCCAGTCAGTCCGGCGGTCGCTGAAGACCGGAATCATGTACCGGCGCACCGGGTCGGCGTAGAGCGCCTCGGTGAACCCCGGGTCGTGCGGCGCCAGCCTCGGCACCATGGTGTTGATCATTTGCGGCGGGATCAGCATCGACATCGTGGCCCGCTCGGCCTGATCTCGCGCCAGGTCGGCATAGAACGCCTCGTCGACGCCGTCGCCAAGCACCTCGCGCAACTGGCGGATGTTCTTCACGCAGTGCGAGCGCTGCCACTGGGCGGACTCCCACTCCTGCGTGCTGACCCCTGCCCAGCCGGGCAGGCGCCGCCAGTCGGGCTCGATGAGCTCGGCGTGCCGGTACTGGTAAGGCTGCTCGATCACCGTGCCGCCGCCCTTCTTTGCATCGCTGCCCTCGGGTGCTACCCGTGCGGGGCTTCCATGCCGACAAACCGAACG
>JASHXW010000055.1 GCA_030043395.1 Streptosporangiaceae bacterium | reverse complement strand
TATGCCGGCGAGGCGGACTACACCGCTGAGGTGGAAGCGACCTTCGCGAAATTCCAGCAAGGAGCAGCGCGGAGCTACCTGGCGAGATTGCCCGACCAAATCGAGATGGATCATGTCGAGGCCAAAATCCTCGACGGCGTCGCTTATTTGCACCCTGATGAATTCCGAGCTCGGGCGGAGTTCTGCGTCCAGCATCGCGACTATCTCGACGCAACCATCGGCAGGTTCGACCGTGAGGTGCAGTTCTACCTCGCGTACCTCGAGATGGTTCAGCGCTTGAGGCGTGCAGGCCTTGGGTTCTGCTATCCGCAGGTTTCGGCCGAGTCGAGGGAACTGGCGGCCAGCGAGACATTCGACATCGCGCTGGCCACGAAGCTTACTGCCGCGGGCGGCACGGTGATCTCCAATGACTTCCACTTGGCTGGACCAGAACGGATCTTCGTCGTCAGCGGGCCAAACAACGGCGGCAAGACGACGTTTGCCCGCACTTTCGGGCAACTGCACTATCTCGCCAGCCTCGGCTTGCTAGTTCCAGGCCGCGAAGTGCGGATCTTCCTGCCCGACCGGGTCTTCACGCACTTCGAGCGAGAGGAGGACATCGAGACGCTCCGAGGGAAGTTCGAGGAGGAACTAGTCCGGGTCCACGGCATGCTCGGCCAGGCGACGGAGGACAGCGTCATCGTGATGAACGAGAGCTTTAACTCGACCAGCCTCACCGATGCGCTGTTTGTCGGCACCCAGGTCATGCGCCAGATTCTTGAATTGGGCTGCCTCGGCGTGTACGTCACCTTCGTCGATGAACTCGCATCGCTCAGCGAGGCGACGGTCAGCATGGTCAGCCAGGTCGTCCCAGGGAACCCGGCCGAGCGGACGTTCAAGCTGACCCGCAGGCCCGCCGACGGCCGTGCGTACGCGTGGGCGATCGCCGAGAAGCACGGCCTCACTTACGAGCGCCTGATAGGACGGATCGGGGCATGAAGGTCTTTCTGATGCACCCGGACCGCGACTTCGACGTCAAGCCGGCCCTCCGAGACGACATCTTCGACGCATTGCTGAGCCGGAATCGGTTCGCGCTGACCGGCGCCCGGCGCGACCACGAGCGAGCGCGGAAGGCCGCCCCCGCCTCACCGCCGGGACCCGACGAAGTGCTGGCGCAAGATCTCGAGCTCGGCACCCTGTGGACCGCGATGGCGGGCGGCGACGAGTTCCTGTTCGAGACGGCGAAGCGAGCAGTTCTGTCGAGCCTGCGGGACCCGGAGGCGATCGTGTACCGGCAGCGAGTGCTTGCGGACTGCCTCGAGCGGCCAGCGATTATCCGCCAGCTCTACGGCCTGGCGATCGAGGCACTCGAAAGTGAAAGGACGGTCGGATTCGGGTTCTGGCGCAGCGATCGCCCCGACACGACCCTGCGCCGGTCGGTACAGGTGCTTAGCTTGCAGGTGGAAGTCCTCAAGCGGTTGCGGCAGATCGCCGATCAGCAGGCGGATGACTTTCATTCCGGGGGTTTCACGCGCTTCTTCGCGATGCTCAGGGAGGAGCTCGCTGACGATTACCTGCAGACGGTCGAGCAGCATCTGCGCGAACTGCAATTTGGCCGCGGTGTCCTTGAGAGCGCCAAGCTTGGCAAAGGGGACAAGGCCCGGAACTTCATCGTCCGCAGGCAGCGCGAGCAGCGCTGGACAGAGCGGCTGCCGTTCGGCAGCCGCCAGCCGGGCTACAGCTTCACGATCGCGCCGCGCGACGAGTCCGGCTTCCAGGCGCTCGAGGAGATTCGCGGGAGGGGGATCAACCTCGTCGCCAACGCTGCCGCGCAGGCGGCCGATCACATCAACAGCTTCTTCAGCATGCTCCGGCTCGAACTCGCCTTTTACCTCGGATGCCTTAACCTGCACGAATGGCTGGAGCGGAAGGGCGAGCCCACCTGCTTCCCCGAGCCTCTCGCCGAGGCCCAGCTCGCGCTTAGCGCCTGCGATATCTACGACATCTGCCTGACTCTCCATCTACCCGACAGTGCTGTCGGGAACGAGGTGCACGCCGACGGAAGGTGGCTGATCATGATCACAGGCGCCAACCAGGGAGGCAAGTCGACGCTCCTGCGCAGCCTTGGCCTGGCGCACCTGATGATGCAGTGCGGCATGTTCGTCGGTGCCCGGTCCTTCCGCGCCGGCGTCAGCGGCGGCGTCTTCACGCATTACAAGCGCGAAGAAGACGCGACCATGACGAGCGGCAAGCTCGACGAGGAGCTCAGGCGCATGAGCCAGATCGCCGACCGGATCGCGCCCCACTCGATCCTGCTTTGCAACGAGTCGTTTGCCTCGACAAACGAGCGAGAAGGCTCCGAGATCGCACGGCAGATCATCCGGGCGATGATCGACAAGCACATAAAGGTCATCTTCGTTACCCACATGTACGACCTCGCACGCAGCTTCGACGAGCAGCAGCTCGGCACTGCACTCTTCCTCCGGGCCGAGCGACAGCCGGACGGCGTGCGCACCTTCAAGCTGGTACCGGGCAAGCCGCTGCCGACCAGCTACGGCGAAGACTCCTACCGTCGCATCTTCGAGCAGGCCCAGTCGGCGCCCGCGGCCGCCGCGCACACATAACACTGAAACTTGCCAGCGCCTGACCGGGGCCGTCCGGCCGCAAGCCTGAGCAGGCTCCTTTGGGCGAACATGGCTTCTCGCGAACGTTGTCCGCTGCCCGGAACGCCAGCCTGGTGTGAGTCGGATCAAGAGCGCCGTGGCATGCTCCTGCCGTGGATGCACCGACGTCACGCAAGCTGGTGCTCCTGCGCCATGCCAAGTCGGCGTGGCCAGAAGGAGTTGCGGATCACGACCGCCCGTTGGGCACTCGTGGGCGTCGCGATGCCCCTAGAGCCGGACATTGGCTACGTCTGGCGGGCTGTGTTCCGGATCACGTGCTATGTTCCACGGCTCGCCGGGCACGCGATACGTGGCAGCTGGCGGAGGGGGAAATCGGCGCTCAGCCGCCGACAAGCTTCCAAAGAGCAATCTATGAAGCGTCGGCCGGAAGCCTGCTCGACCTTGTCCGCCGCCTCCCGCCCGCGGCACGGACCGTTGTTGTCGTCGGCCACGATCCCGCCGTGCCGGATCTAGCCCTAGCTTTGGCGCGGACGGACAAAGGACGCGGCCGCCGGGCAACGCCCGAGGGCACCGCCGCGCCGTTCGATCGGATGCGGGAGAAGTTCCCCACCGCTGCAATTGCCGTCTTGGAGGTCGACGGGCCGTGGTCCGAACTGGCACCCGGTCACGCTCGCCTGACCAGCTTCGTCACCCCGCGCGACATGGAACCAGGCATGACGCGGTAGGCAACCGAATAAGACGACCGCCCTGTCGCCATGTCCGGCAGGCCAGGCATCATGCCAGGCCATCCCCCGGGGCGAGACTGGCACGCTGCCTGATTCCTCCCGGATAGATACGCACGACCCATCCGCCGAACTCCGGCTTGAACATTGCGACCGCCGCTACGGTCCGGTCTCGCAACTCCTCGGCGGCGGACGTAGCTGCCACACGAGCACGGCTTCCGATCCCGAAAGCAATGGACCCGGTGCCCGACAGGCGCCGAGCCGGCGGCGCGCGCGAGCGCCGCAGTGACAACTTGGTCCGCGGCGGCACGGTCCTGCCAGCCCCGGACGTCGGGGCTCACTCCCGGTTCCAGCTCCTTGCAGAGGTCGAAGAACTGGGCGATCTCGCTGCGCTGGTGCTCAGGCACATCACCAAGATCCACGATGTCCGCGTACCGAGGGTCGTGGGCCGGAACGGCGAGAATCTTCGCATCGGGTCCGTATTCGTCGTGCATCCAGAACACGCCCACCGGCCTGCTCGTCACCATGCAGCCGGGAAACGTCGGTTCGCTCAGCAGGATCATCGCGTCGAGCGCATCGCCGTCTTCGGCCAGCGTGCCCGGGATGAAGCCATAGTCGAAGGGATAGCGCGTCGAGGTGAAGAGCATCCGTTCCAGCCGGATCCGCCCGCTTGCGTGATCCATCACGTACCTGTTCCGCGATCCTTGGGGCACCTCGACGATGACCTGCGTTTCCACGTGTCCTCCCACCTGTGCCCGTTCCCTTGGCGCTGCCATTCGCTGACCGCATCGACCTGCATGTTCGCGCCTTCGGCTTGGCGCTAGTTCTCTTGCTGGCCCGGGATCCGCGGACCGAGCTTGCCGCAGGCTCGGGCCAGCGCCTCGGCAGCCTCCTGAGCGCTGCGGTAGTAGCCGACTGGCCGAGCCCGTGGCTGCGGTACGGCCACCCATTCCCGACCTGGTGCGGCGGCGTGGTCGTAGCGGACATGGCCGATGTGCTGGCCGTCGTAGGTGACGAGCTGGATCACCCCTGATCTAGGTTCCAGCGGCGCGCGACACAGTCCTCGGGTGCGGGCCAGGCTCTCTAGCGCTACCTCCTCGAGCAGCCGCCAGCCTGCCCGGTAGATGATCCGCTCCGCGCGCAAGATCACGGCGATGGCATCCTCGTCCATCTCAGCTCCGGGGGCTCAGCGGGCGAGCTTGCGGTAGGTGACGCGATGCGGCCTTGCTGCCTCGGCGCCGAGACGGTCGACCTTGTGCTTCTGGTAAGCCTCGAAGTTGCCCTCGAACCAGAACCAGCTAGCTTCGCCCTCCCACGCGAGGATGTGCGTCGCGATCCGGTCCAGGAACCAGCGGTCATGGCTGGTGATCATGGCGCAGCCAGGGAAGTCGAGCAGCGCTTGTTCCAGCGAGGAAAGCGTTTCTACATCCAGGTCGTTGGCCGGCTCGTCCAGCAGGAGCAGATTGCCTCCTTGCTTCAGGGTGAGCGCAAGGTTGACCCTGCCGCGTTCCCCGCCGGACATCAGTCCGGCTGGCTTCTGCTGGTCTGCTCCCTTGAACCCGAAGGCGGCTACGTAGGCTCGGCTCGGGATCTCGGCGTGGCCGGAGCGGATGACGGGATCCCCGCCGGAGATTACCTCCCAGACCGTCTTGTCGGGATCGATTCCGACGCGGAGCTGGTCGACGTACGAGATGCGCACGCTGTCGGCGATCGCGACGGCTCCGGCATCCGGGTCCGTCTCTCCGGTGATCAGCTTGAACAGGGTGGTCTTGCCGACTCCGTTCGGCCCTATGACGCCGACGATGCCGCCTTGAGGCAGGCTGAAGCTCAGGTCCTCAAACAGCTCGCGATCACCGAATCCCTTGGACAGGTCGCTGACCTCGACCACTTTCGTGCCTAGCCGCGGGCCAGGCGGGATCTGGATTTCATCGAAGTCGAGCTTGCGGTGCCTGTCGGCCTCGGCTGACATCTCCTCCAGTCGCTGCAGGCGGGCCCGGCCTTTGGCCTGGCGGGCCGGCGGGCTGGAGCGGGCCCATTCCAGCTCGTCTTGCAATCGCTTGCGCAGCTTGAGGTCCTTAGCACCCTGAACATTCAGCCGGGCAGCCTTGGTCTCCAGGTACGTGGAGTAGTTGCCCGAGTACGGGTAGGCGCGCCCGCGATCCAGCTCCAGTATCCAGTTGGCGACGTTGTCGAGGAAGTATCGGTCGTGGGTCACAGCCACGACGGTGCCGGGATACTTCTCGAGGTATTGCTCCAGCCAGGCCACGCTCTCGGCGTCAAGGTGGTTCGTAGGCTCGTCCAGCAGCAGCAAGTCTGGCTGGGACAGCAAGAGCCGGCAGAGGGCGACCCTGCGGCGCTCGCCGCCTGACAGGACCGCGACGTGGGCGCTTGGTGCCGGGCAGCGCAGCGCGTCCATTGCCTGCTCGAGCCGGCTATCGAGGTCCCAGGCGTTCTTGTAGTCCAGTTGCTGCTGAAGCTGCCCCATCTCCTCGAGCAGTTCGTCGGAATATCCGGCGCTCATCTGCTCAGCGATCGCGTTGTACCGGTCGAGCAGCGCCTTCGTCTCAGCGACGCCATCCTCCACGTTGCCGAGAACCGTGTTGGTGTCGTCAAGGCGGGGTTCCTGCTCCAGGATGCCCACTGAGTAACCCGGCATGAGCCAGGCTTCGCCATTGGACGGCTGCTCAGCTCCCGCCATTATTCGCAGCATCGTCGACTTGCCGGTGCCGTTCGGGCCAACCACGCCGACCTTGGCGCCGAACAAGAAGGCAAGTGTCAGGTCGTCAAGGACAACCTTGTCGTCGAAGGCCTTCCGCGCATGATTAAAAGCGAAAATCTGATCCATGCCGCACGCACCCTGTCCGCCAGACAGGGACCGTTGGCCTGAGCGCGTTTTGCGGCGAGCCCCTCCGCCTAACGCCTACACTACCCGGCCCGCACAGCGCACGAAGGCTAGCCGCACCTCTGCCTGGCCGCGATTCGCGCCTGGGCCCAGTAGCGCAACGCCGGGCGGCGGAGCCAGGCCGACGCAGTCACTCGGCACGATGCCCCGGATGGCAGGTCGTCGGCCCGGGCGGCCCGACCGCTAGCTGCGCGGAGCGATTCCGTACGGCATGGCTGGATTGGCTGCGGCTACCTCCAGCAGCCTGTTGTACTTCGCGACGCGCTCTCCCCGTGCTGGAGCGCCTGACTTGAGCAGCCCGCAGCCTGCTCCGACCGCGAGGTCGGCGATGAAGGTATCGGTTGTCTCGCCGGACCGATGCGAGACGACCTGTGCATAACCGCCATCGCGGCACGTCGCCATTGCTGCGAGCGTCTCGGAGACCGTCCCGACCTGGTTGACCTTGATCAGCGCACTGTTGCCGACGCCACGGCTGATCGCCTCGGCGATGATCGCCGGATTAGTGACGAAGATATCGTCGCCCACCAGCTGGACCCGGTCACCGAGGCGCTGGGTGAGCGCCGCCCAGCCGTCCCAGTCGCTCTCGGCCAGGCCGTCCTCAATCAGCCAGACCGGGTACCGGTCGACGATCTGGGCGTATCGCTCGATCATGTCCGCGCTCGACAGCGCCTGGTCTGCGACCCGGTACCGGTCATCCTGGCCATGAAACTCGCTCGCGGCCGGATCGAGCGCGATCGCCACGCCCTCGCGCCCCGGCACATAGCCAGCGTCAGCGATCGCAGCCACGAGCCGGTCGAGCACCTGCTCCGGCTCGGCGATCTGGGGCGCGAAACCGCCCTCATCGCCCAGGCCGGTGGCTTGCCCGTCTGCCTCAAGCAGCCGGCGCAGGGCGGCATACACTTCGGCTCCAGCTCGTACCGCCGCGGGGAATGAAGGCGCACCAAGCGGAGCGATCATGAACTCCTGGAAGTCAAGCGCGTTGGGCGCGTGCACGCCACCGTTGACGACGTTGAAATGCGGAACCGGCAGCCGCGGCGCAACACCGTCCGGGGTCAGCCATTGCCACAGTGCCTGGCCGCTGGATGCAGCTAGTGCGCGAGCACAGGCCATCGAGACGCCAACAATGGCGTTGGCGCCCAGCCGTGACTTGTCCCGTGTGCCATCTAGCTCGATCAATGCGGCGTCGATCGCAGCAAGATCAGGCCACTCTCGCCCGGTAAGACGGAGCGCGATCTCGCCATTGACGGCCTCTGCGGCCTCGAGGACGCCCAGTCCCCCGTATCGGGTGTCGTCGCCATCTCGGCGCTCGGCCGCCTCCTTACTTCCGGTAGACGCCCCGGACGGCACGCCGGCCCGCGCGACAGTTCCGTCCCAAAGAGTGATCGTCGTCTGCAAGGTCGGGCGGCCGCGCGAATCAAGGATTTCCAGTGCGCTCACCGAGCTGATCACTGCGCTTGTCGATGGCTCCAACTCAATCCCTCCGAACTAGAACCTGATCCTGGGTCACAGCGGCAGCTCACCCTGTGGTCTCGTGCACCGTGCCGCATCTAGCGCGCCGGCGGCCCGCGGTCCGGATCTGGCTCCCACGGCTGCGCGAGCGCTGGCAGGCCGGCCAGCATCCGCAAGGCGTGGCGATAGGCCTCCGCCTCGTCCGCCGCGATCAACGACCGGCGTATGGCCTCGCGCTTGAGCGCGTAGGACCGCATGTCCTCTGCGGTGCGCTGGAGTGCCGCCGCGAGTATC
>JASHXW010000603.1 GCA_030043395.1 Streptosporangiaceae bacterium | reverse complement strand
GCAATGCAGCGCCAGCACCGAGCAGTCCTGCCCGGTCGTCGGACGGCACCACCCGGTCTTCGGGCAGCCGGTCTCGCCAGCCTCGGTCGAGTGCAGGCAAGGCAGACGTGGCTGAGCGCCGTACCTACGTGCTTGACACCAGCGTCCTGCTCGCCGATCCCGGCGCGATCGGCAGGTTCGCTGAGCACCAGGTCGTGCTGCCGCTGGTCGTGGTCACTGAGCTCGAGGCGAAGCGGAATCATCCTGAACTCGGATTCTTCGCGCGCGCGGCGCTGCGTCATCTCGACGACCTGAGGGTCGACGTCGGCAGGCTCGACGACGACTTCGAGGTCAACGACGTAGGTGGAACGCTGCGTGTCGAGCTCAACCACACCGACCCCTCCGTGCTACCCGCCGGGTTCAGGCTGGGCGACAACGACACGAGGATCTTGTCGGTAGCGCGCGGCCTTGCCGCCGAGGGCAGCAGCGTGATCTTGGTGACCAAGGACCTGCCGCTGCGGATCAAGGCCGCCGCCATCGGCCTGCCTGCGCAGGAGTACCGGGCCGAGCTGCCGCCGGACTCAGGCTGGACCGGCATGCGCGATCTGGAGATCACCACCGCCGAGATCGACCAGCTGTATCAGGCAGGGTCGCTCGACATCCCCGCAGCCAGGGACCTGCCCTGTCACACCGGCCTCGTGCTGTACTCGGCCGGAGCAGGCACGGGCAGCGCCCTTGGCCGGGTGCAGCCGGACAAGTCCGTCCGCCTGATCCGCTGCGACCGCGACGTGTTCGGCCTGCGCGGGCGCAGCGCCGAGCAGCGCGTGGCGCTTGACCTGCTGCTCGACCAGGAGATCGGGATCATCTCGCTCGGCGGCCGGGCGGGAACGGGCAAGTCGGCGCTCGCGCTCTGCGCCGGACTCGAAGCCGTGCTGGAACGCCGCCAGCACCGCAAGGTCGTCGTCTTCCGCCCGCTGTATCCGGTCGGCGGCCAGGAGCTGGGCTACTTGCCAGGCTCGGAGGCCGACAAGATGAACCCCTGGGGCCAGGCGGTGTTCGACACGCTTTCCGCAGTGACGACGCCCGACGTGATCGAGGAAGTCGTGGCGAGGGACATGCTCGAAGTGCTGCCCCTTACTCATATCAGGGGCCGGTCCCTGCACGACTCGTTCGTGATCGTGGACGAGGCCCAGTCACTGGAACGCGGCGTGCTGCTCACGGTCTTGTCGCGAATCGGCGCGGGCTCGCGGGTAGTGCTCACCCACGACATCGCCCAGCGCGACAACCTGCGGGTCGGCCGGCATGACGGCGTCGTCGCGGTGATCGAGAAGCTCAAGGGGCATCCCCTGTTCGCGCACGTGACGCTGGTGCGCTCGGAGCGCTCTCCGATCGCGGCCCTGGTTACCGAGATGCTGGAGGACGCGGCGCTCTAGCGCGCCGCCGCACGCGGCTCGGACGACACCACCGGTCCGGGTTACGGCACTGCTCGGGTAGCGGTACCGTGACCAGCGTCATGAGCGACATCCACGAGGCACTAGGGTCGTCCGCGGTCAGCAACGGACAACATGACGCTGCCGAGGGCACCAGGGAGGCTGTGCCCGTTTCGGTCATCATGCCGGTTCGCAATGAAGAGCGGCATCTTGCCGAATCGGTCAGCCACGTGCTGAGCCAGGAGTATCCCGGTGAGCTCGAGCTGGTGCTCGCGGTCGGTCCGTCGCGCGACAGGACCGAGGAGATCTCCGGGCGGCTAGCTGCCGACGACCGCAGGATCACCGTTGTCGCCAACCCGTCCGGCCGGATCGCTAGCGCGCTCAACGTGGCGGTCAGGGCAGCGCGGCATGAGTTCATCGTCCGGGTCGATGGCCACGCGCTGCTGCCAGCTGGATACGTCGCGACCGCGGTGCGCACGCTGCAGGAGACAGGCGCGGCCAACGTGGGCGGCGTGATGGCTGCCGAGGGGGTCACGCCCTTCCAGTCGGCGGTGGCCTGGGCGATGACATCACCCTTCGGCGTGGGTGCCGCCAGGAACCACACGGGCGGCAGCGCGGGACCGGCCGACACGGTGTACCTGGGTGCGTTCCGCCGCTCGGCCGTCGAGGGAGTCGGCGGGTACGACGAGCGGTACCTGCGCGCCGAGGACTGGGAGATGAATCACCGGATCCGCCAAGCTGGCGGGCTGGTCTGGTTCCAGCCGGCGATGCGGGTCACGTACCGCCCTCGGTCCAGCCTCGCGGCGCTCGGCACGCAGTACTTCCACTACGGGCGCTGGCGCCGGGTGGTCGCTCGGCAGCACGCCGGAACGATCAACCTGCGCTATCTGGCTCCGCCTGTGACGACCGGGGTCGTGGCAGCCGGAACCCTCGCCGGGATCGCTGGCGTGGCCGCCATGGCCGCTGGCGCCAGTGGCTGGTGGACGATCCTGCTGACCGCTTGCTTCGCCGCGCCCGCGGCGTATGTTCTCGGCGTGCTCGCAGTGAGCGCCTCGGCGGCTCGCGAGCTCAGAGGGCGCGCGCTCGGCTGGCTGCCCGCCGCGCTGGCCACGATGCACGTGAGCTGGGGAATGGGCTTCCTGACCAGCCCGCGCAGCCTGGTGCCCGCCGGTCAGCCCGACTCGGCCAGCGCGGCCTCGGCGATCCGCAAGTCGCCTGGATAGGTGATCTTCAGGTTGCGCTCGCTGCCCTGGACGACTCGCACCTGAACGTCCGGCAGGTAGCGCAGCACGATGCCGCAGTCGTCCGTCGGCCTGAACGCCGCGCTGGCGGGATCGGCTCCCGCAAGCTCGTAGGCCCGACGGATGACCGAGAGGCGGAACCCCTGCGGGGTCTGGCAGCGCCCGAGTGTCTCGCGTGGCGGGATCGACGTGATCAGGCCATCGTTCAGCTGCGCGATGGTATCGGTGGTTGGCACGACTACGCCAAGAGCCTGGCATTCGGCCAGCCCCGCAACGCAGTCAGCGATGATCCGCTGGTCGACCAGCGGCCGCGCCGCGTCGTGGAACAAGACGTTGCAGTCAGTCTCGCTCTCGCGGCCAGAGTTGTTCTCGCGGCCAGCGCTCTCGGCGCGGCCGGCCAGGCTCTCGCTGAGCGCCTCGATCGCGCGGCTGGTCGATCCAGGCCGGTCAGGCCCGCCCTCGATGATTTTGCTGACCTTGCGGTACTTGCCGCCCAGAACCTGCTGAGCCTCTGAAACGAATCCAGCGGGCATGACCACGAGGATCTCGTCGATGCCGTCGGCTGCTTCGAATGCCGCGACGCAGTGCTCGACCAGCGTCCGTCCCGCGAGCAATTGCAACTGCTTCGGAGTCGTCCCGCCGAGCCTGGCGCCGGCCCCGCCCGCCAGGACAACGGCGACTGTTCGCATGATCGGACCCTACCTATCGCCCGAGATCGCCTGACATCACGCTCAGACTTCGCGCGGGTTGGATCGGGACGCTGCCATGGCGTGGCGCCGTTGTCATCGAGTCAGTACGCTGAGTAACTTCATGAATGCATCGCGTTACATTCTTGCGGTAATTGGGGGTCGGGATCCTCTTCGGACTGAAGCGGCAGGCCCGCGAGAAGCCAAGTGACGGTCGCGCCGCCGCCCAGAAGCGCATCGCTGGCCGTTTCACGAACCTGCAGCCTGGCGAATGGCTCCGCGGCTTGACAGCGTCCGCGGCGGAACGGATTCCTGCAGTAGCGGCTCGGGCTAGGGAACGGCTTGGCGCCGCTACGGCCCAGGCTGCGGAGCGAGTCCCCCCTGCTACCGCGCAGTTCGCCGGTCAGGTCCGTGGCTTCGCGACCCACGCTGGACGGTGGCTCCTGGACCGCGCAGTTCGAGCTGCGCGCTGCGTCCGTCGCGTGACCGCCCAGGCGGCGCAGTGGCTTCTTGGCGTGACAGTCCGGGCTGCACGGCGGGTCCGTCGGGTGAGCAGCCAGGCTGCGCAGCTGAGCCGGGGCGTGGCCACCGACGTTGCCGAGCGGGTGCCTCCCGCGACCGGGCAGCTGGTCGAGCGCGTCCGCGACCGGACAGTGCGGATCGAGCACGGAGTCCGGGCGAAGACAGCGCAGTCGGTCGAGCAGGTCCGCGACCGGACCTCCCGAACTGCGGCGCGGGTCCGAGCGGTCATCGACCGAGTGGCCGTGCGAGTCCGCAGGGCTACTGCCTGGACGGAGGCCCGGCTCATCCGCCTGACGACGTGGGCCGGCGCTCGACTCGACACCGTGATGGCCGGCGCGGAGCGCAGGGAGATAACGCCAGCCACGCTTGCCATCGTCTCGCTGATTCTCGGGATCTGCTCCGCTGTGTGGTACAGCGGCGGGCCGGGAACCGACACCATGCGGGGAACCATTGCGGTTGCCTGCTGGTGCGCCGCGATACTCCTCGCTGGCAGGCTCGCGGCCTTCTCGCTCAGGCCGGCGTACTCGCCGTCTGCGTGGTCGGCTGCACCGGTAGGTAGTCCGATTGCGGAAACAACGGCTGGTCCGCCATCGGTGCCGTCGGCCGACCCGGCCTCGGGGCAAGCGATGGTTCCGGCCCCGGGGCAAGCTGGTGTTGTGGCCCCTGGGCGACCGACCGTGGTGGCGCCGGGGCAAGCGACCGTGCCGGCATCCAGGCTCATGGTCCGGTTCGCGCGAGCCGCAGACGGCATGCCGGACTGGCTCGTCATGCCGGCGGGGAGTAGCCAGGAGAACGCCGGGGCTCAGGCCAGGCGCGGCCGGGCCACCGCAGGTCCGGTCGACGCTGGCGCGCGACAGCCTCAGTGGCCTGTCGTGATCTGTGCGGTGGCCGGCGAGAGCGCTGTCTATGGCGGCATCGCCGCGGGTGGCCAGCTGGCGGGCCTGCACGGCATGTGGCCGCTCGGTGTCATGGCCATCGCGTCGGTCGGCATCACCGAGCTGCTCTGCGCATCTCGCAGGGCCGGATCCGCCGGCCAGTTCGGTGACGGCCAGGCTGGCGCCAGCCAGTCGGGTCAAGGCCAGCCTCGCGACTCTCAGCCTCGCGACAGCCAGCCGGGTCAAGCCCAGGCAAGCGACGGGGATCGTTCGGCCCGCTGGGCTGCCTGGTTCCGGCGCTGGCTCGACCGGCTCGTCGCACCACCGGCGCCGGCGCGGGTCATGATCGCCCTGATCGGGCTCGCGATAGCCGGGCCCGAAGCGGCCTTGCTGGCCGTCCTGGCCGCCGAGGTCGTCTCGGCGTGCTGTGTCATTGCGACTTCCGCGTTGGCTAGCGGGACGAGCCGGTTCGCTTTGCCGGCTGCACCTCGTGCCATACGTGCGTACCGGGACGATGGCTCATTGGCGCGCTGGCTCGGTCAGCTCGTCCATGGCAACCTCATCCCGTTGCCGCCGGTTCTGGCCGGAGTCGTCGCGACCGGGCTGCTCGCCGCACTCGGCCTGCGCGGACCACCGGGAATCATCGTCCTCGCGCCGCCGCTTGTGCTGATGCTCGCGGCGCTTGGCTCGAGCCACCGTCATGACGGAGCCCTGGACTGGCTCGTTCCCG
>JASHXW010000602.1 GCA_030043395.1 Streptosporangiaceae bacterium | reverse complement strand
CTGCTGGACGAGGCGCCCTTCTTGTGTGCCATCTCAGACCTTCTTCTTCTGGGTGGCGCGTGCCTTGCCGGTGCCGATGCCAGTGATCTTCACTTGCGTGTACTTCTGCCGGTGGCCTTGACGGCGCCGGTAGCCCGTCTTGTTCTTGTAGTGGATCATGTTGATCTTGGGGCCGCTAGCCGGGCCCAGGATCTCGGCGGTGATCTCGTACCCGCCGAGCTCGGCGCGGTCGCTGATTACCTTGCCGTCGTCGACGATGAGGACGGCCGGGAGCTTGACGGTCGAGCCGACCTCACCGGCGAGCTTGTCGACGGTCAGGACATCGTCGACCGACGCCCTCTCCTGCCTGCCGCCGCAGCGAACGATCGCGTACACGAAAGAACTCTCTTTCCCTGGTGCCAGCCCGCCGCTGGAATCGCGGTCTCGTCAGACGTCGAGGCAACCGGGCCTGCTAACGTCACGCGCCGCTAGCCCGTGAACCCTGCTGAACGCGGACGTCCGCCAGTCACCTGGACCTGGGGACTGCCCGCGGCCGCTGTTTTTGGGCAGCCAGGCACGCCGACGACACAGAATATCAGAAGTAATGCTCCTCAGTAGCCTGCCGTTGGATCGGTGCTGGCTTCGGCTGCCTCTGCCGCAACTCCGTCAGCCGCGGCATTCTCGGCTGCCTCCGGGTGCGGCGAAGAAGACCCGGGCGCTGCTGCGTCCGGAGCTGCGACCGCCGCTGGTTCAGCCGCGTCCGGCGCGGCCGAGTCAGGCCCGGCCGGCGAGTCAGGGCCGACCGGCGAACCAGAGCCTGCCGCCTGCTCGGCCCCCGCGACGCCGTTGCCGCCTGCGGTTGCGGCTGCAGGCGCCTCTGCCTCTGCGCTGGCGGTACCTGCGGCCTCCCCGGCTCGGACCGAGTCTGGTGGTCCAGCCTCCCGGTAGGCGGACCTGCGCGGCCGCCGTCCTGAAGCCGGAACCTCGGTGGACGCCTCGTCGGCGGCTGATCCGGCCGCGCCGTCCGGGCCGACCTGGCTCTCGGCCTCGCCGGCCTTAGCCCGGCTCTCGGAGCGACCCGAGCCCCCGGACCTGGACGAACCGCCGGACCTGGACGAACCCCCCGACCTGCCCGAGTTTGCGGACCTGCCCGAGTTTGCGGACCTGGCCGAAGACCCGGACTTGGCAGCAGAACCCGCCAGCTCCGGCTCCGGCTCCGGCGCGGCGGAGTCGACAAGCTCAAGATCGTCTTCGTCCGCCGCCGAGTACTCGGTGTCCGATTCGGCCGTGGAGCCCGCACGCGTGTCGATCGACCTCGCGACCTGGGCGATCGCCTTGCTCCGTGCCGCCCTGGTCCGCGCTGACCCCTGCTTGGCGGCCCCGGCCTGCTGTCCGTTGCGCCCATGCGCGTGCGGTAGCTCGGTGAGATCCGTCGACACCAGGATGCCCCGGCCGTTGCACTGCTCGCACGGCACGGAGAACGCGGCCAGCAGGCCCGAGCCAACTCGCTTCCTGGTCATCTGGACCAGCCCGAGCGAGGTGACCTCGGCTACCTGGTGCTTGGTCCGGTCGCGGGCCAGGCACTCGATCAGGCGACGCAAGACCAGGTCCCGGTTGCTCTCCAGCACCATGTCGATGAAGTCAATGACGATGATGCCGCCGATGTCGCGCAGCCTGAGCTGCCTGACGATCTCCTCGGCTGCCTCCAGGTTGTTCCTGGTGACCGTCTGCTCCAGGTTCCCGCCCTGGCCGGTGAACTTGCCGGTGTTGACGTCGATGACCGTCATGGCCTCGGTGGTGTCGATCACCAGTGAACCGCCGCTTGGCAGCCAAACCTTGCGGTCGAGCGCCTTGGTCAGTTGCTCGTCGATGCGGTAAGCCGCGAACAGGTCGCCGTCGGCGGACCACCGCTCGAGCCGGTCGGCCAGGTTCGGCGCCACGTAGCGGACGTACTCGTCGACCAGATCCCACTCGCCGTCGCTCGCGATCACGAGCTTGGTGAAGTCCTCGTTGAAGATGTCCCTGACCACCCGGATCGTCAGATCGGGCTCCGCATAGAGCAGATCGGGCGCGCTCGCCGTCTTGGACTTCTTCTCGATCGCCTGCCACTGCGCGACCAGCCTGGTCACGTCGTGCAGCAGTTCCTCCTCCGAGGCACCCTCGGCTGCCGTCCGGACGATGATCCCGCCCTCTTCCGGCGCGACCTTCTTCAGGATCTGCTTCAGCCGCGCCCGCTCGGTGTCGGGCAGCTTGCGGCTGATCCCCGTCATCGAGGCGCCTGGCACGTAGACGAGGTACCGGCCGGGCAGGCTGATCTGGCTGGTCAGCCTGGCTCCCTTGTGGCCAATCGGGTCCTTGGTGACCTGCACCATGATCGACTGGCCGGACTTCAGGGCGGACTCGATCCGCTTGGCCACGCCCTCCAGGCCAGTCGCGTCGAAGTTGACCTCGCCGGCGTACAGGACCGCGTTGCGGCCCTTGCCGATGTCGACGAACGCTGCCTCCATCGACGGCAGCACGTTCTGGACCTTGCCGAGGTAGACGTTGCCGACGTAGGACTGGTGACTTGCCTTGTCGACGTAGTGCTCGACCAGGACGCCATCTTCGAGCACGGCGATCTGGGTGCGGTCGCCCTGCTGGCGGACGACCATGACGCGCTCGACTGCCTCACGGCGGGCCAGGAACTCGGACTCGCTGATGATCGGCGCGCGCCGGCGGCCGGTGTCCCGTCCCTCCTTGCGGCGCTGCCGCTTGGCCTCCAGGCGCGTCGAGCCCTTGACCGCGCGGACGTCGTCGGGCTCTGGCTGCCTCGGCTCGCGGACGTGCACCACGGTGTCGGCTGGCTCGTCCGGCGACGGCGTGTCGGCATCATCGGAGCCTGACCCGTTGCGCTGACGGCGGCGACGACGGCGGCGGCTCGATGAGCTGGTGCCTCCCCCTTCGCCCGCGCCTTCCGCGCCTGGCTCACGCTCGCCACCGTCCGCCGACCCGGCGCCATCGTCCTGCCAGTCGGCTTCGTCCTGCTCGGCAGTGCCGCCGCGCCGGCCAGCGGCATCAGCGCCGGGCCCGCTATTAGCGCCTGACCGGCCTGAGCTCTGGCCTGCGCCGCCCTTGGCGCCGCTGGCCTGGCCACTGCGACCCTGGCCGCCACCGCCCTGCCCGCCGGCCTGGCCGCCCGCACCTTGGCCAGCACCGCCCTGTCCAGCACCACCTTGGTCACTGCCCTGGCCGGACTCACGGGCAGTGGCTCCGCTGTCTCCTGCGCCGCCGCCTTTGCCCCGGCCGCGGCCACCGCGCCGGCGCCGTCGCGAGGTCCCGCTGCCGCCCTGGCCACCGCCCTCGTCGTAGTCGTCATCTGAGTCTGAGCTGCCCCCGGCGCGAGCGCGATCCGCGTCTGCGGTCTCCCGCTCCTTCATCTCGGGCGGCTGGAAGACCAGGACAGGCGGCTGGAATGCGGCCGCCGGCACCGGCTGCTGCGCGCGGCTGCCGCGGCGCTCCGGCTCGGGCGACTCGCGCGTCGTCATGCCGGGCACTGGCGGGATGACGGAACCCGACGGCCTAGCTTGCCGGGACTGACCTGCGCCGGACTGGGCTCGCTGGCCACCGCTGTCGTCGGATTCCGCTGTGGCGCCCGACCTGAACTCGGGCGCTTCCGCGGGTTTGGTCACACCGCGACGGCTCCTGCGAAGCAGTCCGCGTCGCTGGCCGCCTTCTTGACCAGCGTCATGACCGGCGTCCTGACCGGAACCTTCCGACTCATGGTGATCCGGCTGTGGATTCTGTGACTCCGTTTCGAGCATTCGGGCAATCTCTTCCGTTGGGCTTCCGGGCGCGCTGGTCGGATTGCTCACCAGCAAGCTGGTGGGCAAGCCGGTCCTGCGTGCCGCGCGGAAGCTGTTCGATCGCACGTGCCTGGCCAGCGGGCGCCGACTCGGCGCTCTCCGCGTCCAGGCACATTGCCTTGTCAGTTGTGCGTCCTGGCCTGTCTTGCGCGGGCCTGGATTGAGGACCGTTCGGGCCGTTATGCCCTGGTCCCGGTTGATCTGGTCTGTGCTGGCCCGATGACGGTTCCGTCACCGGTGCCAGGTCGGCGGTCACCCCACGCGCCTCGATTCCCGCGGTATGCCCCGTCCCGCTCGCGGCAAGGTCACCGAGTGAACCCTGCCGAAGCCGAGTCACCACCGGGGGCGCGACGGGCGCCAAGTCGGCTGCTGAAGGCGACGACTGCCGGAGCGCGGTCAGCACATCGTCTGGCCGCACGGCCGGCGTCAGCTGCCGAACAGTCATTCGAAGTATCGCAGACCCGGTCGCCGTGCCCTGCTCGGCACGCCGGCCGTGAGCTTGCGCGGGATCGATCACGCTCAGGCTCACCAGGGCTCCCCTGGCGTCCATGCGCCGCAGGCCCTTGTTCGTCAGGCGCTCAACCTCCACGCTCGCAGCGGCGAGGAGCGCCTGCACGGCTGACTGGGCCGCGGCAGGCGACACGCCCGGCCAGACCACCTCCCATTCGGAGGCGTCCAGCGCCAGCCCGGCGGACTTGCCGTCCGCTTCGACAACCTCGACCACGTCAATCCCGTCCGGCAGGGCTGCGTCAAGCCGCCGACCGATGTCGGCTGGCTCGCAACGGCGGATGACGGAGAGCTCGAGGTACTCGGCCTCGCTCGCTGACCCCGTCGGAGCACCGCCCGAATACGAGATCCTCGGATGCGGCGAGAACCCCGCGGAATACGCGATCGGCACGCCAGCCTTACGCACTCCCCGCTCAATCGCGCGCGCCACATCCCTGTGACTCGCGAAGCGCATCCTGCCTCTTTTAGCGTACCTGATCACGAGCCGCTGAACGATCGGTGCCGGCGGCGGCCCGGACGGCACGGGCTTGGCCATCTAGGTCGCCCCCGCCGGTGCCCGCTCCGCGACGGTGAGCGGCAGCAGCCTGCGGCCGGTGGGCCCGGTCTCGATCTGAGTGTCCATCGCAGGGCAGACCCCGCACTCGAAGCACGGCGTCCAGCGGCAGTCGTCTACCTCGGCAGCGCCAGCCGGGTCGGTGGCCGCCTGCCAGTCCTGCCAGAGCCAGTCGCGCTCAAGCCCGGCGTCCAGGTGATCCCAAGGCAGGATCTCGGCGTAACCGCGTTCCCTGGTGGTGTACCAGTGCAGGTCGACGCCGTCATGCTCCAGCGCCGTGGCGGCGCACGTGTCCCAGCGCTCGTAGGAGAAGTACTCGCTCCAGCCGTCGAACCTGCCGCCATCCTCCCAGACGGCCCGGATCACCTTGCCGACCCGGCGGTCGCCACGGGACAGCAGGCCCTCGACCACTGACGGCTTGCCGTCGTGGTACCGGAACCCGATCGACGAGCCGTAACCGCGGTCCGCGCGCATGGCGGCGCCCAGCGCCTTCAGCCTGGCGTCAACGGTCGGGTGATCGCACTGCGCCGCCCACTGGAACGGGGTGTGCGGCTTGGGCACGAACCCGCCGATCGACACCGTGCACCGGATGTCACGGCGCCCGCTCGCCGCCCGGCCAGCCTCGATCATCCGGTGCGCCACCCGGGCGATCGCAAGGACGTCCTCGTCGGTCTCGGTCGGCAGCCCGCACATGAAGTAGAGCTTGACCTGCCGCCATCCGCTGGCGTATGCCGTGGACACGGTGGCGATCAGGTCATCCTCGGTGACCATCTTGTTGATCACCTTGCGGATCCGGTCCGTGCCGCCCTCAGGAGCGAACGTCAGCCCGGACCTGCGGCCGTTCCTGCTCAGCTCATTCGCCAGCGTGACGTTGAACGCGTCGACCCTGGTCGACGGCAGGGACAGGCCAGTATTGGTGCCCTCGTAGCGGTCGGCGAGGTCGGTCGCGATCTGGTTGATCTCGCTGTGATCGGCGCTGGACAGCGACAGCAGCCCGACCTCGGAGAAGCCGCTTGCCTGCAGGCCGGCCTCGGTCATCTCGCCGATCGTGGTGATCGACCGCTCGCGGACGGGCCTGGTGATCATGCCCGCCTGGCAGAACCGGCAGCCACGCGTGCAGCCGCGGAAGATCTCCACGCTGAACCGCTCATGGACCGACTCGGCGACCGGAACCAGCGGCTTGCGCGGGTAGGGCCACGAGTCCAGGTCCATGACAGTGTGCTTGGCCACGGCGCGCGGCACGCCGGGCCGGTTCGGCAGGACCGAGGCGATGGCCCGGTCCGGCCCGTAGCGCACGTCGTAGAAGCGCGGCACGTAGACGCCGCCGCGGGCGGCCAGTCGCAGCAGCAGGCCGTCCCTGCCGTCCGGGCTGCCCTGCCGCTTCCACTCCCTGATCAGGTCGCTGATGGCCAGCACCGCCTGCTCGCCGTCACCGAGCACAGCGCCGTCGATGAAATCGGCGATCGGCTCGGGGTTGAAGGCGGCGTGCCCTCCGGCCAGCACGATCGGGTCTTCTGCGCCCCGGTCGGCAGCAGCCAGCGGGATCTGGGCCAGGTCGAGGGCCGTCAGCAAGTTCGTGTAGCCGAGCTCGGTGGCGAAGCTGACGCCCAGCACGTCGAAGGCACGGACGGGCCGGTGCCCGTCGACGGTGAACTGGGGCACGCCGTGCTCGCGCATCAGCGCTTCGAGGTCAGGCCACACGCAGTAGGTGCGCTCGGCGAGCACGTCGTCGCGCTCGTTGAGGACTTCGTACAGGATCTGGATGCCCTGATTCGGCAGGCCCACCTCGTAGGC
Source organism: Streptosporangiaceae bacterium (assembly GCA_030043395.1). Next base: position 120 of record JASHXW010000602.1, on the reverse strand, counting down.
ATCGGGATACATCAGGGCCCACCGGACCTGCGCGGCGTCCCAGTCCTTGACGACGCTGTTCAGCTCGCCGCCGACGTACTGAACCGGCTTGCGCACCAGCGGAAGCAGCGGCTCGAGCCG
>JASHXW010000601.1 GCA_030043395.1 Streptosporangiaceae bacterium | reverse complement strand
GGAACTGATCTGGGTCGGCCCGTTGTCTTATTACGCCCGGGCCGTCGGCGCCACTATCGGCAGGGCGTTCTGGCAGTACGAGAAGAACCTGGACGCACCTGTCGGACCGCAGTGGCTCGCAAGCATCGGCCTGGTCCACCCCGAGGATCCTGGCTAGGAGGCGGCCGTCCACCTCTCGCTGTACTCCCACAACTCGGCCGCGAGCCCTGGCGTGGCCACCGGGCTCGGCTCGGTCACAGTGCACTGCTCGTAATACTTGCCTGACTCGCTCGCGAGCTCCGGCGCGGTCGCGCAGTACAGCGACGTCACCGCGCCCTGCTCGATCGTCAGCATGCGCCTGGTGACGATCTGCCTGGCGCCCCACGGGACCCGCCGCCAGATTTGCGAGGCCACCGTCCCCGGATGCACGGCGTAGGAGGTGACCAGCGCCCCGTCGAGCCGCCGGGCGAGTTCCTGGGTGAAGAGCACGTTGCAGAGCTTCGACACGGCATACTCCGGCATTCCGGTAATGCCCTTTGTCTTATAACGAAGCTCCTCGAACTCAATGCCCGTCGCCTGGTAGTGGGAGCCGCTGGCCACGTTGACGACCCTGGCCGGGCCGCTCTCGGTCAGCAGCGGCAGCAGCGCCTGGGTCAGCGCGAAGTGGCCGAGGTGGTTGACGCCGAAGTGAAGCTCGAAGCCGTCCGCGGTCATCCCGCGCTGGCCGCCTACCCCGGCGTTGTTGACCAGCACATGCAGCGGCTCGCCGAGTGCCAGGAAGCCCGCCGCGCTCTGCCGGACACTGGCCAGGTCAGCGAGGTCCAGTGGCAGGAACCGCACCTGATCACTTCCCGTCTGCCTGGCGATCGCGGCGGCCGCGGCCTCGCCCTTGACTCGTGACCGGCAGGCCAGGTGCACCCGGCCGCCGCGCCTGGCGAGGTCGGTCGCGGTCGCCAGGCCGATGCCGGCGTTGGCTCCGGTAACCAGGAAGGTCCGCCCGCTGAGTTCCGCGGTCATGGCGCTCCAGCCAACGCGGGGCTCGGGGAAGTGGTCCGGCGCTGGCCAGGTCAGGTTACCGAAACGACCCGGGCCGCGAACGCGCATCGTGAGCCAGCTGGCGCCCGCGAGCCGGATTGACTCCGTACCCCGGTACGGCTGCTAGCTTGCGTGCCATGAGTGGGCTGACGATCGGCAAGTTCGCCGCCGCGGCGGGCGTAAGCGTGGAGACGGTGCGCTTCTACCAGCGCAAGGGCTTGCTGGCCGAGCCAGACCGGCGGGGATCGGGCTTTCGCGAGTACGGCGACGGTGATCGCTCGCGGCTCGCGTTCATCCGGCGGGCGCGGGCGCTCGGATTCACGCTGGGCGAGATCAGCGAGTTGCTCGGCCCTGCCGAGGCTCGCTCCACGCAGGACATCACGCGTGCGGCGGAGGCGAAGCTCGCCGCGATCAGTGCCCAGATCGCCGAACTCGCCGCGCTCCAGTGCAAGCTGCGCCGGCTGGTTCAGGTCTGCGCGCATGGCAGCCGCGACGACTGCGCGGCTCTGCATATCGAGAGGAACGCGGCCTCATGACCAGGTCAGCGACTGACGCCAGCTTCGGAGCTGACGTGCTGGCCAGCCCAAGGCCGGTCATCGTGGAGTTCTGGGCTCCGTGGTGCGGCCCGTGCCGCCAGGTCGGCCCGGTGCTCGAATCCATCGCGGCTGACTACGCTGGCCAGGTTGACGTAGTCGCGCTGAACACCGACGAGAACCCGCGAGTCAGCGCCGAGTACGCCGTGCTCCACGTGCCGACGATCGGCTTGTTCTCTGGCGGCCAGCTTGTCGCCCAGGTCGTCGGGGCCAGGTCCAAGTCCGCCTTGCTGAGGGCGTTCGCCGACTTCATCTAGTTGTCCGGGATCGCTCCAGCGGCTACGGTGCCGGCATGAGCACTGTGCCTGCCAACGACCCGGTGCCCGCCGAAGCCGATGGCGCTGTGGCTGACGGCAGCGCCGGCCTAGGGGATCGGCCGGCTTTCGTCGACTTCCACTTCGACTTGATGTGCCCGTACGCCTATCAGGCCTCGATATGGATCCGCGAGGTCCGCGACCGCACCGGGTTGCAAGTCAACTGGAAGTTCTTCAGCCTGGAGGAGGTCAACCGGGCCGAGGGAAAGAAGCATCCGTGGGAGCGTGAGTGGTCTTACGGGTGGTCGATGATGCGGATCGGCGCGCTGCTGCGCAGGCAGGGAATGGAGCTGCTGGACGCCTGGTACGCCACGGCGGGCCGGGCACTGCACGTCGATGGCCGCAAGCCGCACCAGCCGGAGGTCGCCAGGGAGATCCTTGCCGAGATGGGCTTCGATCCCGGCCTGGTGGACGCAGCCATCGCCGATCCGACCACGGGCGATGAGGTGCATGCCGAGCACAACCGAGTCATCGCAGCCGGCGGCTTCGGCGTGCCGACAATGTTCTTTCCTGACGGGCAGTGCCTGTTCGGGCCGGTGCTGATCGATCCACCGCGCGGCGAGGCGGCAGCGCAGCTCTGGGACGCCGTCGTAGCCTGGACTGGGTTCCCGCACCTGTATGAGATACAGCGGCCGAAGAGCCTGGCCGACGCGCAGGACATCGCCAGGGCTTTCCGGCCCTACCTGGAGGGCAGGGACTGGGTCAGCATCAACCGGGGAACAGTCGTGGACTTCGCGGCGAACGAAGGGGATGTGCAGTGACCGAGCAGACCGGCGCGAGCACCGAGGCGAGTGACCCGGAGCAGCGCGCGCAGCAGCGTGCCGAGCAGGATCGCGTCGTCACGCTGCTCGGCGGCGAATGGGCGATCCTCGCAGACCTGCTAGACAAGCTGGACGACGAGCAGTGGTCAGCGCAGGCGCTTCCTGGCTGGACCGTGCACGACGTGCTCGCCCACCTGATCGGGACCGAGCGCATGCTGGCCGGAACCGAGCATCCGCCGGCCCCGGATGACAGCGACATCGGCGAGCACGTGCGCAACGACATCGGGAAGTCCAATGAGTCGTGGGTCGCCTCGATGCGCGACCGCTCCAACGCCGACCTGCTGGCGGACTTCCGCGAGGTGACGGCCGAGCGCCATGCAGGCATTCACGCCATGTCCGTCGAGGACTTCCACGCCCCGTCGTGGACTCCCGCGGGGGACGGCACCTATGCCCGCTTCATGAAGATCCGCGTCTTCGACAGCTGGATGCACGAGCAGGACATCAGGGCGGCCGTGAGTCTTCCTGGCAACGAGGGCGGCCCGATCGCCGAGGAGGCCCTGAGCGAAGTTGTCGTCGCTCTTGGCTACATCATCGGCAAGCTTGGCGGGGCCCCGGACGGCAGCTCGGTGCTGATCAGGCTCACCGGGCCGATCACCAGGGATCTGCCGGTCGTGGTCGACGGCAGGGCGAAGGTGGTGGAATCGATCGAGGGGGAGCCCACCACCAGCCTGACGATGTCCTCGTCGCTGTTCCTTCGGCTGGCAGGTGGCCGCGAGGACGCCGAGGCGGCGCTCACCCGGATCGAGATCAGCGGCGACGCCGAGCTTGGCAGGAAGCTGGCGACGAGCCTGGCCTACACGATCT
>JASHXW010000600.1 GCA_030043395.1 Streptosporangiaceae bacterium | reverse complement strand
AGCGCCCACCGTGCCTCCGGTCAGATTCGCTGGGCATCACCTCACTGGACTCGGTGATGCCCAAGGAAGGTTCATGGCACTGAGAAGATTGTGCCGCTGGAGCCACGGCAAAGGCCGCTGGAACCACGGCAAAGCCCCTGGGCCTGAGGTTCAGCGTGAGGTCGCCCGGGCGCTCGAGTACGCCATCATCCGCCTTCTTGCTGGGCGACCCGGCTATCCGGCACGCCTGCTCGCGCTAGCGCGATGAGCTTCAGGCGCCTGGCCCGGCGTCGCCGCAGGCGGACGAAGTCGAGCAAGATGACGGCCGCTATCGCGCCAGCCTCGATGCCGACGGTGTCCCTGATAACCGGCCAGTTCACCGGGTCGAGCATCGAGGTCAGCCCGAGGTCAAAACCTCTGGAGTCGATAAAGATCTTGCGGCCGTTCGGGCCCCGGACGATCCGCACTCCATGCGGCCCTGGCCGGATCACGCGCCCGCCACGAGCAACCTGCACCCCAGGCCCTGCCTTGAAGTGCCCGCCGCCCACGGGGAACTGCCTGGGCCCGGCGGTCGCAAGGTTGCCGACCAGCGAACTCGCATCGAAGTGGTTCCAGGCCAGCCCGCCGAGAACGACGACGGCAACGATCAGGATCACCGCGCCCATCTGTCGCAGGAACCTCACGATGACCGCCTCACCGTGACCGTCTCGCCAGAGCGCGGAGCAGAACGCCGCGCGAGCAGCCTGCGCCCAACGCGCAGGATCCACCGCCAGCGCAGCGCCACGTGAACCGGCACCAGCCCGAGCGTGACCTCCGCCGTGAGGATGTGCAACCGCAGCCAGAACGGACCCTCGGCCAAGTTGATGCCAAGCTCAGGCAGCGCGACCCTGGAGCTCAGGATGCCCGACGCCACGCACAGCACCATCGCGAGCAGCAGCGCCAGGTTGACCGCGTAGATGAGCTTGTCATGGCCACGCGGATCGAACAGGTTCGTCGTCGTGCGGATGACCCAGTCCCAGTGCAGCGTGAGGTGAAACAGCAAGGCGATCCCGAGCGCGATCCCGAGCCACTCGTGGATCGCGATGCCGGTGAAGCCGTAGCTGTACGCGATGGTAAAGCCGACGAGCAATGCGGCGTCGAACCAGAAGTCCAGCTTGGTGCGCGCGGCGACTCGCCGCCGCCGCGCCACGCCAGCCCCATGCGCCGGCGCTGAGGTAACCGAGGGGCCGTCCATGCCGACCGAGAGTAGGTGCTGGTCCGCACAACCCCATCTGAACTGCGTGTGAGTTGCGTGTGACTCACCGGACCCGAGCGCAATCCGTCGACAATCCGGCATCGTGGACGCCGGCCAGGCCCGAAGATATCGTTATGGTTGCGCTTGACGAGGGGGACCCGACGCGATGACAGCGCTGATCGTTGGGCTGCATGGTGACCTGACCGGCAGGAAGTTCGAGATCGGCAAGCAGCCCCTCACCTTCGGCCGAGGCGAGGACAGTGACGTCGTCCTCACCACCGCTTCGGCGTCGCGCGTCCACGCCGAGGTGCGCGAGGAGGCTGGCGGCTACGTCCTGTACGACCGTGGCAGCAGCAACGGCACGTGGGTCAACGGCGCCCAGGTCTCTACCCGCCTGCTCCAGCCAGGCGACCAGATCGTGATCGGGGACGAGGCATTCCGCTTTGAGGCGCCCGGCGCCCAGCACACCGTTCAGCGCGTTCCCGTCCCGCGGCCGCAGGCCAGCGCGCCCGGGCTGCGCGTCACCATCACTGGTGGCGGGCCGGTCGGGCTCAGCCTGGCCCTGCTCCTGGAATACCTGCTCGGTTCCAAGGTGGCCATCAAGATCTACGAAAGCCGCTGGAAGGCCGAGAACGGAACGATCGTGTGGAAAGGCCCGGACGAGGGCAACATCCGCCGCCAGCAGGTCGTGACCATTCAGAGCCGCCAGTACCTGAAGCTTCCCCCGCAGGTGCAGGAGCGCTTGTTCGTGCCAGGCAACTACACCGAGATGTGGCCCAAGGGACCGGACTCGATCGAGGATCTCGGCCCGCGCAATGTGCGCATCGCCTACGTCGAGGACCAGCTGCTCGCGGTCGCGAACGAGAAGAGGGACCGCATACAGCTCATCCCCGGGCGATTCGACGCCGAGCAGGCTCAGGCCGAGATCGCGGCGGAGCATGTGCTCGCTATCTGCGAGGGCGGCAAGTCACGGACCTTTGAGCATTTCGCGGCCAAGTTCGGCGCTGCCGACGCCGGGATGTACGGGATGGACGGCGAGCAGCTCTCTGACATGGTCCTCGGCCTGCGGGTGAAGTCACTGCTGCCCGATCCCATGGCGGTCGTGCTGACCGTGACGCAGAACCGCTTCCTGCTGAACTCGCTGCGCGGCGAGGGCTTCCTGAACATGCGGCTGACCGACCAGGAGGCGCGCGAAGCTGTCGGCATCGACCCGGTCAGGCAGGTCTTCACCGAGTGCCTGCAGGCCGGGCCGTGCCTGATGGAACTGCGGGGAGGCACTGAGTTCGCCTGCGGCATGCATAACGCGGTGTTCCTGCCAGCCCTGCTGAAGGGCTCGGCGTTCTGGTCCCGGGTCGAGGAGGGGTTGCGGCTCTTCGGCGTCCCGCCGGAGAACCTCACGGCGGTTACGGCCTTCAAGCTGGACATGGTGCAGCGGCCGCGCTTTACCGCCCAGCTCTACCCGCGGACGGCGACGACGCCGGGGACATTCGGGTTCTTGCTCGGCGACGCCGCCAACGCGATCCACTTCTGGCCCGGCCGCGGGCTGAACAGCGGCCTGGCCTCCGCGATCTCGCTCGCGCGGTGCCTGGGGGCACCGCGGCGCGGCAGCACATTCCGCGAGGCGGACTTCGTGCGGCACGAGGCGGTCATGTCGATGCTGCAGTTCCGGCACAAGGGCCGGGCATGGCGTCAGATGGTGACCACCGACAGCGACGGAAACGCCCGCCCGATCAAGGACCTGATCGCGCAGGGAATCGCGGAGGGCGACCGAGGCGAATTCGAGCCGGAGGCGGACTTCAGCGCGCTCATGAAGCTGCTGAGCACAACAAGGGACCGCCTGGCGCAGCGCCTTCCTGGCATGCCAGACGACGCCACGCTGTCGGCCCACCTGCAGGGCCTGCCGCCGCCGCTCCTGCACACGCTGCTGGTCAGCGAGGCGTGGGATTCCGTCAACGTCGGCGGCGAGGAAGTCGACGTCGACTGGCTGCTCGAGGCGCCGCGACCGCAGGAAGCCCGCGCCACCACTCGCTGAGCCCTAGTCCCTCCACGCAGCCAACTTCCAGCACGTTAGCGTCGCCCAAAAGCGGCAATTCGCGCCGCGAGTGACTGCAACGTGCGGGAAGTGGCCCGCTCGGAGCTCCGGGACGTCAGCGCGCGAGGCCGAGGCGCTCCCAGTCCGCGACCAGGACGGTCGCGAGGCGGCGGAGCGCGAACTGCCAGGTGGTCGGGGCGTCCCGCCAGTCGAACCGCCCGGTAGCCAGGCGAGTCGCCGCGACCACGTCGTCCGGCACCACGACCAGGCCGCGCGCGGCCGGCAGGTACTTGCTGAGCCTGGCGACATCGAGCTTGGCGCCCTTGGCCGGCATCCGGTTGACCACGACGGTGATCGGCCTGCCCCACTGGTGCAAAAGCTCGGTGGACTCCGCGACCAGGCTCGCCGTCGCGGGCTGGGAGTCGGTCAGCAGCACCACCTGGTCGGCGGCGGCGATCGCCGCCGCCAGCGCCGGATCCTGCAGCCCGGTACCGCAATCGAGCAGGACCAGGCTGAAGAAGTCCTTCAGCCTGATGATCACCCGACGATAAGCGTCCTCGTCCAGCGACTTCATCCGGTGGGGATCGGTCGGCGCGGGGACGACGAGCAGCCCGTGCACGGCCCGGCCGAGCAGGGAGTCTAGGCCGGTCAGCGATAGCTCCTCGTCGTCCATGACCAGCCGCGCGAGGTCGTCGACGAACCAGGTCTGATCCGGTGTCAGGACCCGGCCGAGGGAGCCGAAGTCCGGGTTCGTGTCGACGGCGACGATCGGATCGCGGCGCAGCAGCGAGAACAAGGTGCCGAGCAGTGCCGTCACCGTGGTCTTGCCGACGCCGCCCTTGGGTGAGACGACGGCGATCGTCGCGCAGTGCATCAGCCGCGGCTCGGTAATCCGGGCGTCGAGCTGGCTGATGTTGTCAAGCTCGCGCCACTTCACCCTGGCCCGCTCAAGTCGCGTCGGCGCCGCTTCGATGGTCAGGTCCGCCGGGCGGTAACGATGCCGCCCCGGCTTGCTGACTTGCGTTCCGCCTGGATCGATCGTCCCGGCGGTAGGCCCGGCCTGGTCGCCGGGCTGGTGCGTGATGGCGGACGGCGAGCCGTTGCCCGCGACTACCCCGGGCGGAGCAGGCGCAGTGGCCGGAGCCTGCTGGTCGAACTGGCCGTGGACGGGCGGTCCCGAGTGAGCCTCGTTCATGCCGGGGGCAGACAGCCAGGGGCTGCCCATGATGCCCGTCTGCGGCAGCTGCCTGCGGGCCGGCTCCTTGCCCGCGCCGCCGGCTGCACCAGGCCCCGCCACGCCTCGCTGGCCGGCCTGTGCCAGCCCGGCGTTACTGGCAGCACCCGGCCGCGTCAGTTCATCTGCCCGCACGAAGGCACTGCCCGCTGCTCGCATGCGGTTCGCCCGGCTGATCGTCGGCGGCAGCACGGCCGCGGCGCGCTCCAGCGGGCCGAGGTCGTCGTCCGGCGGCGAGCCCGCGGCGACGGCGCGCGGCAAGTTCCTGGTCACCACCACCGAGTTCCGCAGCACGCCCACGCCCGCCCGCATCTGCACCTCGCCAGCGGCCCCGCCCGGACCAGCGCCTGGCCGCCCCGGCTCGGGCCTGCGGAGCTGGATCACCGAGCCAGCCCGGACCCCGTGCGCGGACAGCGTGCTGTTCGGCGGAATCGGGTTGCCGAGCGCGTCGGCGACGTACCAGCCATCGGCAGCCGGCCCGGCCGGGTTCGGGTGCAGGCCGGCCATGGCGAGCAGGTCGGGCAGGAATCCCGACACCGGCGACTCGGCAGGCAGGTCGATCTCGTGCTGGCCGAACGGGCTGAGCACCGTGACTCGCACGATCTGGTTCTTGGCGGGGATCATGGATGTGTTCTCGCCTTCATGGCTTCTTGTCGCTGCGCTTGCGGTATGACCCGGCTCAGGTGTGGCTCCCCTTGCCCTTAGGCGTATGGCCGTGCGTCGTCGGCTTCGTAGGCCCGCTCGACGGCCTCGTGCTCGGTGCCGGCGGTGCCGATGTAGCCACCAGGCTGACCTCGCCGCGCGAGGCGAAGCTTGTCAGGTTGGCCGCCATCGAGGACGGCACGATGACGGTCACTTCCTGATCCCCCGACGAGTCAGGTGGCAGCAGGTCCCAGACCGTCGTGTTGATCAGCTGCACTGGCCGCTGCGCCACGCCCGATGAGTTGACCGGGAGCAGGACGACGAGCACCCGCTGGCCGACTGCCAGGCCGCCGGCCGGCAGTTGCCCGGCCTTGAGCGCCAGCCCCACCAGGGCCTGCGTCGCGTCAGGGATCCCGCCGGCTGGGGAGAACAAGGAGCTGGCCAGGAAGGTCCCGGCCGGGATGGCATTCCTGGCGATGAGGCCGATCGTTCTGGCGGCGCCGGCCGGGGTCAGTGCGCCCTTCGGCGCCGAAGAACGCTGTACCGTCACCACCCGCAGGTCGCCGGACGTCAGCCGCGCGCCCGCGGGGAGGGCGACGGTGGTCACGTCCAGCGTCACCGAGGGTGCCGGCTTCGGCGCGATGACGTAGCGGCCCAGCGCATAAGCGCCCCCGGCCACCAGGAGCGCGACGACCAGCGCGGTCACCCGCCACGGCGTGATCAGGCGACGACGCCCCGAGGACTTGGGCGCGGTGACCAGGTCACCGATGGAGGCTCGCTCGGCCCGCACACCGGGGGTCGCCGCGCCGAACCGCCCGCTTCCTGAGCGTCCGTCAGTGCCCGTCATATGGCTCATCTGACCGCACTCCCAGCTCTTGTCTTGGCACGAACGCAGCTCCCGTCCCTGCTGTCCTCCTGAAGATGATCATGTCGCCGTCCGCAACTCCGCTGTCCGCGAGCGAGGTATCCGCACGCAGCCGCACCCGCGAACCAAGCGGGTTACCTGGCCTCGGCGGCGCGTGATGCTCGGCGACCACGCCGGGCGCGCTGCCTGGCGCGACTCCAAGCACGTCGCCGATCGAGCCAGCGAGGTCGGCGGGCGTCGCGTCGGCCCTTACTCCGATGTCGACATGACCGCCAGGGCCAGAGGCCGTGATGAGGATGACTCGCGTCCCGGTCATCACGGAGCCTGCTCTGCGTGCGGATCGCGGTGCGGCTGGTCCGCGGGGTCCAGGCAGCACTGGATGAGCTGCGGCCTGGCTCGCCCTGACACCAGGATGCCTCGTCCAGGCGGCCACGGCCGGGCGGAGACACCTCCCACGAGCGGGCCCTCGTCTTGCTGGCCGGACAGGACTAGCGCCGCGTCGGCGACCTCCCTCAGCCGCTGGCCGAACGGCTCGTAGGCGGTCCGCTGGCTGCCAGCGACCCGGCGGGCGAGCATCACGCCGAAGCCGATGTCCGCGCCATGCGCGAGCAGGTCGGTCAGGATGGTGAACGGGCCGCCCATCTGGCCGAGCAGCAGGTCATAGTCGTCGACGACCAGGAAATAGCGCGGGCCTGACCACAACCGCCCGCTGCGAAGCTCCGCGACCCCGGCGTCCTCGGGTGCCACTCGCGGCTTCAGCTCGTCGGCGAGCTGGCTTGACAGTCGCTCGGCCGCCGACGGATTCGCGGCGTAACCGACCATGTCGGGACCGTCGGCGAGATCGATTAGCCCCCTGGCCGGATCCACGATGACCAGCTTGACCTGCTCGCGCTCGTCCGCCTGCTGGCGCAGGTTGGTGACGATGCGGCGCAGCAGCGTCGTCCGGCCTGAGCCCGAGTCACCGAAGATAACCAGCCGGCTGCCCGGCCTGGCCACCTCGAGTTCCACCGGACGGCTGCGGAACTCGCTGACGCCGATGAGGAGGCGGCCGTCGTCCGCCGGCGGCGGCGAGCCGGCCACCCGGGCCAGCCCGGCGACGTCCGTCGTCGCGATGCGCAGCGGCAGGGCCGCGATCGCCGGAGCCCTGCCCGGGCCGGCGGACTGGGCGATCATCGCGACGGCCTCGGCTAGCGCACCGGGGGCAGGTTCTGGTGACAACGCGGGCAGCGCGGCCTGGAACATGTGGCCGTCCTTGATGAGCCCGCGCCCCGGCAGGTCGGCGGGCACGCGCATCGCCGCCTGCCGTCCGGCCAGGGAGTCGGAGGGGTCGGCCAGGCGCAGCTCCCACCGCGTGCCAAGCGCGTCGAGAAGCTGCGGCCTGACGTCCAGCCAGCGGTTCGCTGACAGCAGCACGTGCAGCCCGAACGGAAGGCCGCCAGTTGCCAGCTCGGTCAGCTCGGGCTCGAGGTCGGGCGCCGCCTGCCTGAGCTGGCCCACGTTGTCGACGACGAGGAACACCTCAGGCCAGGCGGCCTGGCCGGAGCCTGCCCGGCCCGCCTGCCTGGCGCTCGCTCGCTCGTCGAGCAGCGCCCTCAGCTCGCGGAGCATCCGGGCGGTGGCCTCCGTCTCGCCCCGGCCTATGACCGCGCCGACATGCGGCAGCCCTTCCAGCTCGAACAGGCCCCCGCCGCCGAGGTCCAGGCAGTAGAACTGACGCCGGTCCGGGCCTGCCTGTGCCGCCAGCGCGAGCACGAGCGCCTGGAGCAAGGTGGACTTGCCGGTGCGCGGCGCTCCGGCGATCCCGAAGTTCCCCCCGGCTCCGGAGGTCCGGTAGACCACGGGCTCCTTCGCCTGTCGCTCCGGCCAGTCCGCGATCGCGATGGCGACACCCTCAGCCGGGGGCGGACCGAGCAGGTCGCCGAGCCCGCCCAGAGTCAGGTCGACTGGCAGCGGCGGGGTCCAGATCAGGCGCGCCCTGCTCGTGGCCGCGCGGCCGGCCAGCCGGACGATCACCTGCAGGTCGTCGGCGCGCGACCGGAAGGAGGCCGCCTGGCCGTCCTGAGCGGCGCTGCCGCCCAGGCTGAGTGGCCGGAGCAGGGAGCCCGCGGTGAACTCGCTTCCCTCCTGGCCGCCATCGCCGTGCGCTCGGTCAGCTGCCCCCGAGGGCCTGGCGGATCCGCAGATGGCCGCCTTGAAGCGGGTCTGCTCGCGGTCCACCCGCAGGTAACCCAGCCCGGGCAGGGACGGCAGCTCGAAGGCAGCCGGGTTGGACAGGACCGCGCGAGACTCCTCGGCAGTGAATGTCCGCAAGCACAGCCGGTACCTCAGGTGCGGCTCGAGGCCCCTGATCCTGCCCTCATCCAGGCGCTGGGTGGCCAGCAGCAGGTGCACGCCGAGCGACCGGCCAAGCCTGGCCAGGGTCAGGAACGTCTCGGTGAAGTCGGGTTTCGCGGCGAGCAGCTCACCGAACTCGTCGACGACCACGACGAGGTACGGCAGCGGATCGAGCGGCTCGCCGCGCGCCCTGGCCGCCTGGTACTCGGCGATCGAGCCCAGGTTCCCGGCAAGCCGAAGCTGCTCCTGCCTTCTGGCGAGCTCGCCAGTCAGCGCAAGCTGCATGCGGTCGACCAGGCTGAGGTCGTCGGCCAGGTTGGTCACCAGCCCGGCGACGTGCGGCAGGTGCGCGAGCTCGGCGAACGCCGCGCCGCCCTTGAAATCGATGAGCAGCAGGTTCACCAGCGAGGGATCGTGCCTTGCCGCGATCGCGGCGGTGAGCGAGCGGAGCAGCTCGCTCTTGCCCGAGCCGGTCGCGCCGACGAGCATCCCGTGCGGTCCCATCCCGCCGGCCGCCGCCTCCTTGAGGTCAAGGATCATCGGGCTGCCGCTGTCCCTGCGTCCGATCGGCACGGCCAGGAACTCGGGCGGGATGCCGCCCGCCAGCTTGTCCAGGCCGATCCAGCCCGCCTGCAGGTCAAGCTGCTCCGCCTCGTCGGCGCCGAGCAACTCGACCAGCCGCACGGGGTCGGCCAGGTCCGCTCCGGTCTCGCCTGCTCGCAAGCCGAGCGGCGCGAGCGTCCTGGCAAGCTGGGCGGCGACGCCGAGGTCGAGGCTGTCAGGCACGACCCCTGCCTCGACCCTGCCGTGGGGCCCGGCCGCCACGTACCTGATCATGCTGGGTGAGATCCAGTCCACCCGGGCGCCGCAGGCAGCCGGAACCTCGCTCACGTCGCCGACCAGCGCGATGACGGTCATGCCGACCGACGGGGCAACGGCGAGCAGCGCGTCCAGCGATGGCGGCCCTTCGCCCGGCCTGTATCCGTCGACGACGACGATCACGTGCGCGCTCTCCGCGTCGCTTGGCGCGCCTAGCCGGCCCGCCGTGTCCTGCAGGGTGAGCAGGCTGCCGGCGGCCTCCATCCGGCGCCGCAGGCTGTCCATCCGGCGCTGGGCCAGTGCCTCGAATTGCGCGGCGAACGCCAACGGATCGGCGGTCACCGCGCGGCTGACCCGGTGCAGGCCCTCGCCGGCCTCCGGGTCCCTGGTGTGCGGCAGCCACTTCAGCCAGCCCCACGTGCGCACCGCCGACAACGGCACCAGTCCCATGATCCGCAGCTCAGCCGGGGCGTGGAACGTCGCCAGGTTGGCCAGCCAGGCGGCGGCGAGGGCCCGGGACCGCTCCGGCTCACCGACAAGGGCGATGCACCCGACGTCGCGCAGCGGTATGACGACGGGCGCGGCGGGCAGCGTTGCCGTATCGGCGATCAGCCTGTCGGCCTCGGCGGCGAGATCGGGGTCGGCCTCGGCAAGCGGACCCTCGTCCCTGGCCAGCTGGGCCGGGCAGAGCGCGGGCACCGGGCCTCGCCCAAGCCGGACGGCGGCGAAGTCCTCGTCCCCTGGCCTGCGCTCCCACAGCCCATCGCCGCGGGCCGCGACCGTCACCAGCGCCTCAGGCTCGGGGAAGCAAGCTTGCGCCGCGTCGCGCTGCGCGAGCGCGGCCATCGCAGCCTGCGCCCGGACCGTCACCAGGTGCTCCGCGTAGCGCTCCTTCTTGCGTGCCCAGCGGCGAGCGCCCCTGCGCTGCTGGCTCATCGTGGCAGCCAGCCCGCCGCCCACCATGGCGAGCACCATCGCGCCGATGACGACCAGGTAGACGAGTGAGTGGACCAGGAAGGCGAGCCCGACCATCGCCAGGCTGCCAAGCATCGGCAGCAGCGACATCATCCGGCCGCCGCCTTCGTCAGGCGGGGAAGGAGGCGCGATCAGCGCGATGGGCCCAGGCTCGGGGCCGTGCGG
>JASHXW010000599.1 GCA_030043395.1 Streptosporangiaceae bacterium | reverse complement strand
GCGCTGACTGCGGTCGACGATCGCGGCAGGCGCGTGGTGATGACCGGGAAGACAACGGCGACGACAAAGTAGATGCCTGTGGTCAGCGTCGCCAGGACCGGGAGGCCCGCGCCGGCGGCGGCCCCGACGGCGGCGGTGACCCAGATGGCCGCGGCGGTTGTCAGGCCTCGGACGGAGTCGCGCCGGACAAAGATCAGTCCGGCACCGAGGAAGCCGACGCCGGTCACGATCTGGGCGGCGACCCGGGACGGATCCAGGACGACCAGATGCCGCTCGAGGACATCGGTAAAGCCGTACTTGCTGATGAGCATGAACAAGGCCGCGCCGACGCCGACGAGGGTATGGGTGCGCAGCCCGGCGCTCTTCTGGCGGATCTCCCGCTCCATGCCGATTGCGCAGGACAGCAAGAGGGCGAGGCCTAGTTCAGCCGCTTGCCGCCAGCCCTCGCTGTTGACATGGCTCACTGAGGCGGCCACTGTCGCTGAGCTAATGTCTAGCATCACGCTAGGATATCCTAAGATGAATTTTAAGTGAACAGAACGCAAATTTAGAGTTACATCCATGGGCGCTGCGCCCGAACTACCCCGTTCGCGCCGGGTGAGCCGCTTGATGAGGCAATGCTGGCGAGCGCCCGGCCAGGCCGGGCGCGGGGGACCGGTTCCGGTTGTGGCGGGCCGGTACATCGGCCGGGCGACCGCCTCTAACTTGAGCGACGGCCAGTACCGCGGCCGGGCGGCGGCCATACCTCGGCTGGACAGGGCCGGTAACTTGTGGCTGTGCCGAAGCCGATGGATCTGCCGTTCGATCCGATCGCGCGTGCCGCCGATATCTGGGAGCGCCGCTTTGGTGACGCGCGCGCGATGGCGGCGGTCACCTCGATCATGCGGGTTCATCAGATCCTGCTCGGCGAGCTTGACGCCCTGCTCCGGCCGTTCGACCTGACGTTCGCCAGGTACGAGGCGCTGGTCCTGCTCAGCTTCAGCCGCTCGGGCGCACTGCCGCTGCGGATGATCGGCGAGCGCCTGATGGTGCATCCGACCAGCGTGACCAACACGATCGACCGGCTGGAGCGCTCCGACTACGTGATCAGGCGGCCAAACCCGCGCGACCGGCGCGGGACGCTGGCCGAGATAACGCCGGCTGGGCGTGAAGTCGTCGGGACCGCCACCGACGCGCTCATGAGCGCCGAGTTCGGCATGGCCGGCTACAAGCCCGGGCAGCTGGACGAGCTGTTCAGCCTGCTGAGGGACCTGCGGGTCGCGACCGGCGACTTCGCCGACTCCGGTGGGGAGCACGGGCTGCCCGCCGGCGAGCCGCACGCTGGCAAGTCCGGGCGTGGCCCGGGGCGGACTAGTTGATCTTGCTTGCCCGCCAGGTGTAGCCGCCGTCGGTGCTGATGAATACCTCGCCGAGCGCCTGATCGGCTGGCACGGCAACGCCCTGGGTCGTCGTGGTCATGCCGACGAAGGCGAAGCCGTGCGGTGCCCGGCCGGAGACTGCGGCACGGCTCCAGCTGACCCCGCCGGTTGAGTAGTACAGGCCGTCCGTGGTGGCGAGCAGGATCGCCCCGCCAGTGATCGCTGCCAGCGACGTCGCCGTCCCGCGGGCGGTGATCGGGCCACTCACCTGCCAGGTCCGCCCGGAGTCGGCGGACACGTAGAGCGTGAGCCGGCCAGCCGAGCCCGCGCTCCCGGCCGCATCGCATGCGAGGTAGACCTGCGTGCCGCTGACCGGCGCGAGCAGGGCGGGGCCTAGCAGCGAGGCGGCGTTCTGCCTCGGTCCACGCAGGCAGGGCGGGGTACCCGAGCCAGAGCCGGCCTGATGCCACGCTCCGCCGGTGACGGCGCCGGTGAACAGGTGCCCCCCGGCCAGCAGGTAGGCGACTCCCGACTGGGCGAGCTGCAAGCCGCCGGGCGCCTCGGCCCCGGTCCCGGACGCACCGGGCACTGGCGTCCAGCGCTTCGAGCCGTCCGCCGTCCGGTACAAGGCGAAGCTGGTGCAGCCCGACCAGTAAGTCGCTCCGCCGCCAGTGCACTGAGCCACGACGGCGAGGGCGTGGCCGCTGACGGTGGCGAGGTCGAGCACGCGGCCAGGCAGGCGCTCGCGATACCAGCTCTTCCCGCCGTTCCTGGTGGCATACAGAGCTGGCCCGAACGCCCAGCCATAACGCGCCGTGATGTTGAACCGGATCTGGCTGACTCCCGACGACCCGTCCGGTGCACCCGCCGCTGGCGCGCCCATCTTGCTCCACGCCCCGCCGTAGTCGGCTGTTCCGGCGACGGCGGTGCAGGCCGCTGACTTGCAGCGAGCCTGGCCGATGACAGCTCCCACGCTCGTGCCGATGAAGGTAACCGATGTCGGCTGGAAGCGCGTTGCCGCCGCAAGCGCGCCGGGGCCGGTGGTGGGCAGCGCCGGACCGGGTACCGGCCGCACTGACGCGCGCGGTGTCGGGCTGCCGGCCGGCTTGGTGTGATGCGTGCGCGTCGCCGGCGTGTTGTGAAAGCTGGTCGGTCCGCCGTTCCCTTGCAGCACGCCCGTTACCTGGGGCACCACGACCGCGGCGGCGATGACAGCGGCGGCGCCCGCGACGGCGGTCATCGCGCTCATCGTCTTGCGGCGGCGTGCCCTGCGCCGGACGTGCTCGAACTCGCCCGGGCGCGGCGGCAGCAGCTCCACGTCTGCCCCAAGCCAGGCCTCGATCGGGTCACGCGGATCGGTCACAGTTCCTCACCTACCGCGGCCTTGAGCTTGGCGCGAGCGTGATGCAGGTCGGCCTTGACAGTGCCTTCGGGCCGGCCGAGCAGCTCGGCCACTTCCTTGACGCCGAAGCCCGCGTAGTAATGCAGCAGGAAGGCGCTGCGCAGCTTGGGCGGCAGGTCCTCGATCAGCGCGCGAACATCCACGTCCTGCGCGGGGTGCCAGCTAGGCTCGTGCGGCACCGTGGCCGTGATGGTCCGGATCGCGCGGCGCTCCCTGCTCGTCTTGCGCCAGTGATCCCTGATCAGGTTGGTAGCGATCATGTAGAGGTAGCTCTGCGGGTTGTCCAGTGCCGTCCACCTGGACAGCAGCCTGGTAAAGGCCTCGGCCGCGATCTCGTGCGCGGTCTCGTCGTCGTCGACCAGCCGCCTGACCCAGCCGGCCAGCCTGGGGTAGCAGGCGTTGAACAACTCCTCCGCGGCGTCCCGGTCGGAGGATCGGAGCCTGGCCACTGAGCTCCCCCTGCTGGCCGCCGGCGCAGACGGCACGGCCCATCGTGCCTGCATGGTCACAACGTCGCTGGCTACCGTGAGGCAGCCGGCGTCGCTAGCGAGATTTCGCATTTGTTCTACCACACATTCGGCACGGGACAGCAGGACGGACATGGCAGAGCCTGCCTTGTTGTCGCATCGATACAGACGCCGCAGACCAGGTGAAGGTTGTGGCTAATTCCGCAGTTCCGGGTTCCTCGGGGCGGGCATAGACTGGCACGGCGGCGATTTAGTAGGACGTCCTACTATCTTCGAGCCGATCGTCGGTCACCAGCCAGGAGGACCATCATGGCGGACCAGCCTCGCGATCACGCGGACTCTGGCCGGGAGCGCTGGCAGCGCCGGTACGACGCCTCGAGGCTGCGCGACGCGGACTTCACGACCTTGTCCGGGATGGCGGTCGAGCCGGTGTACGGGCCGCCGGAAGGCTCCGTCGTCCCCGGCTTCGATCGGATCGCCTGGCCTGGCGAGTTCCCGTTTACCCGCGGCCTGTACCCGGCGGGTTACCGCGGCAAGACCTGGACGATCAGGCAGTTCTCCGGCTTCGGCAACGCCGTGCAGACCAACCAGCGCTACAAGATGCTGCTGAAGGCGGGCGGTGGCGGGCTGTCCGTCGCCTTCGACATGCCGACTCTGATGGGGCGCGACTCGGACGACCCCCGGTCGGCCGGCGAAGTTGGCCACTGCGGCGTGGCGATCGACTCGGCGGCAGACATGGACGTGCTGTTCGCCGGGATCCCGCTCGCCGACGTGACCACCTCGATGACGATCAGCGGGCCCGCGGTGCCGGTGTTCTGCATGTACCTCGCGGCGGCCAAGAGGCAGGGCGCGGACATCGGCACGCTCGACGGCACCCTGCAGACCGACATCTTCAAGGAGTACATCGCCCAGAAGGAGTGGCTGTTCCCGCCGCAGCCGCACCTGCGCCTGATCGGCGACCTGATGGAGTACTGCGCTGCGGAGATCCCGGACTACAAGCCGCTGTCGGTGTCTGGCTATCACATCAGGGAGGCGGGGGCGACAGCGGCGCAGGAGCTCGCGTTCACCCTGGCCGACGGCTTCGGCTACGCCGAGCTCGGGCTGTCGCGCGGCCTGGACATCGAGCAGTTCGCACCGGGGCTCTCGTTCTTCTTCGACGCCCACATCGACTTCTTCGAGGAGATCGCCAAGTTCCGCGCGGCACGCAGGATATGGGCGCGGTGGATGCGCGACGTGTACGGCGCCAAGACCGAGCGGGCCCAGTGGCTGCGGTTCCACACTCAGACGGCCGGCGTCTCGCTGACCGCGCAGCAGCCTGACAACAATGTCGTGCGGACTGCGGTCGAGGCGCTAGCTGCCGTTCTGGGCGGAACAAATTCCTTGCACACGAACGCCCTGGACGAGGTGCTCGCGCTGCCGAGCGAGAAGGCTGCCGAGATCGCGGTCCGGACGCAGCAGGTGATCATGGAGGAGACCGGTGTCGTCAATGTCGCCGACCCGCTCGGCGGGTCCTGGTACGTCGAGGCGCTGACCGACCGGCTAGAAGACCTGGCCGAGGAGATCTTCGCCAGGATCAAGGCGATGAGCCCGGACGGGACGATGACCGGCGGCATCCTGCGCGGGATCGAGGACGGCTGGTTCATGGCCGAGATCGCCGAGGCGTCCTTTGCCTACCAGCGGCAACTGGAGAAGGGCGACAAGAAGGTCGTCGGAGTCAACTGCTACACCGACACCGTCGAGAAGCCGGTCGAGATCCTGCGCGTCAGCCACGAGGTCGAGCGCGCGCAGGCTCGCGAGCTAGTCCAGCGCCGGGCAGACCGCGATCAGGGCGCAGTGGACGCGGCGCTGGCCGCGATGATCGCCGCTGCCCGCTCGGGCGCGAACATGATCCCGCCCATGATCGATGCCGCCATGGCCGAAGCCACTCTTGGCGAGATCTGCGGCGCCCTGCGCGAAGAATGGGGTGCCTACTTCGAGGCCCCGGCCTTCTGAGGCGCCGCGGCTGGCGCAGGGCACGGATGCCGCTGGGTGCCTGATCGCTGAGCCGGATACGGCAGGATGGAGTCATGACACAGCCGCGGAACTTCTCGATGGCCGGCGCAATCGACCTTGGCGCTAGGCAGGCCGCAGCCAAGCGCCGGGAGCAGGCCACGCAGGCGCAGGCGGCGGGCGGCGGAAACGGCTTCGTGATCGAGGTCACCGACGCGACGTTCAACACCGACGTGGTGGCAAGGTCGCAGCTGGCGCCCGTGATCGTCGACCTGTGGGCAGAGTGGTGCGAGCCATGCAAGCAGCTCGGCCCGGTGCTCGAGCGGCTCGCGAACGAGGCGGCGGGCGACTGGGTGCTCGCCAAGGTGGACGTAGATGCTAACCCGCAGCTGAGCGCGGCGCTGCAGGTGCAATCGATCCCCATGGTGGTCGCCGTCATCGGCGGGCAGCTGGTGGACGGCTTCCTCGGTGCCCTGCCCGAGCCTCAGGTGCGGCAGTGGATTGGCCAGATCCTGCAGATCGCCGACCGGCTCGGCATGCCGCCGCGCGCGGGCGGCGTTGCCGGGGGAGACGACGCCGAGGACGGCGAGGATGTCGAGGGGCAGGCGGCCGGGATCGGCGGCCCGGGCGGAGGATTCACCGACCCGGCTGACAGGGGCGCGGCCGGACCTGGCGGGCTTGGCGGACCCGAGGCAGCACTGCTCAGCGACCCGGCATTCCAGGCCGCGCAGGATGCGATGGACGCGGGTGACATGGATGGCGCCGCTACCGCGCTTGAGCAGGTGCTCGCCGACACGCCAGGTCATCCGGTGGCGAAGGCATGGCTCGCTCAGGTGAACCTGATCCGCCGGGTCACCTCCTATGACCAGGCCAAGGTGCTCAGGATGGCGATGGAACGTCCCGACGACCCGCAGGCGCAGGCCGAGGCCGCGGACCTGGAGTTCGCCGCCGGCCAGGTGGAGCAGAGCTTCGACCGGATGCTCGGCGTGGTCCAGCGGACGACGGGCGAGGAGAGGAACAAGGCGCGGCTGCACCTGATCAGCCTGTTCGAGCTGCTCCCGCCCAGGGATCCGACCGTCACCAAGGCGCGGGGTCGGCTGTCCAGCCTGCTTTTCTAAGAGCGAAACCGCCGAGCTGCCCGCAGGCCCAGCAAACCGCGCAGCGGGGGCATGATGGATGCATGCAGGACGGATCCCGCACGGGCCAGCTGCTCGCGGCGACGCCCATGCTCGGCGATGCTAATTTCAGGCGGACGATCGTGCTGGTCGTCGAGGACGACCCGGAGGAAGGCACCCTGGGCGTCGTGCTCAACCGGCCAAGCGAGATACCCGTTCAGCAGGTACTCGAGCCGTGGTGCGAGCTGGTCACCGGGCCCTCCGTGCTCTTCCAGGGCGGGCCCGTGTCACCTGACAGCGCGCTCGCGCTGGCGTTGCCGCGCGGCACCGACGAGCCGATCGGCTGGCGGTCGCTGAACGGCTCGAAGCTGATGTCGCGGATCGGGCTGGTCGACCTGGGCGCACCGCCTCAGCTCCTGGCCGACGGCATCACGTCGCTGCGCGTGTTCGCCGGGTATGCCGGCTGGGGAGCCGGCCAGCTTGAGGCCGAGATCGAAGTCGGCGCCTGGCTAGTGCTCGACGGCCTGCCCGAGGATGCCTTCGCCGCCGAACCCGACCAGCTCTATCCGTCCGTGCTACGCCGGCAGGGCGGTGAGCTCGCGCTGCTCGCGACCTATCCCGATGACCCTTCGCTGAATTGACCCGGCGGCGCCCTGCAAGGCGCGGCGTAAGCTAGTGCCGTGACTGAAGTACTCCCGGCAGGCGGCACCAGGGTCGATTCCGACACCCGGCCGGATCTGTCCACCGGCGACGGCGACCACGAGCGGTTCGCGCACTACGTCCTGAAGGACAAGATCATGGACAGCGCCGTCAACGGCACTCCCGTGGTGGCCCTGTGCGGCAAGGTCTGGGTGCCCAGCCGTGACCCGAACCGCTTCCCCGTCTGCCCGGAGTGCAAGGAGATCTACGAGTCGCTGCCCGAGGGCGCTGACGGCAAGGACTGAGCCGACACGTCAGCGGGCTCTCCGCCGGTCAGCCTGACCAGCTCGGCGTACGAGGTCGGGAACACCGTGTTCTGGTGGCCGCCCGCTGCCCATACCACGTCATGGTTGCCGAGCCAGGTGTCCACCAGCGTGCGGATCGGCCTGGGATGCCCTACCGGGGCGACGCCG
>JASHXW010000598.1 GCA_030043395.1 Streptosporangiaceae bacterium | reverse complement strand
GGGGCGTGTGGCGTTTTGGGGTGGCGGGGCGGACACTGTTGGCATGCGGCTGCTGGAGCGTGATGTGCCGCTGGCGTCGCTGGCGGAGTATGCGGCTGAGGCACGCCGGGGTGACGGGCGGCTGGTGCTGGTCGGCGGGGAGGCCGGCGTGGGCAAGTCGGCGCTGGCGGAGCGCCTTGAGGCGGACTTGCCGGATGCGCGCTGGTTGTGGGGGGCGTGTGATGGCCTGTTCACCCCTCGGCCGCTGGGGCCGCTTTTCGACCTGGCGGGTCAGCTTGGCGGGGAGTTGCTGGCGCTGTGCCGTGGCGGCGCGGGCCGCGAGGAGTTGTTCGGGGCGCTGCTGCGTCAGGTCAGCGAGCCGGGGACGCTGAGCGTGGTGGTGGTGGAGGACGTCCACTGGGCCGATGAGGCGACCGTCGACATGCTGCGCTTCCTGGGCAGGCGGATTCGCGGCGCGGCGGTGCTGGTCATCGTCACCTACCGCGATGACGGCCTGGCGCCGGGAGATCCGCTGCGGGTGGCGCTGGGTGACCTGGCGGCGCAGCGCTCGACGAGGCGGGTCAGCGTCGCTCCGCTGTCCGCCGAGGCGGTGGGGATCTTGGCCGAGGGCAGCGGGCTGGGCGCGGCTGAGCTGTACGAGCTGACCGGCGGGAACCCGTTCTACGTCACCGAGGTCGTTCGCGCCGGGCTCGCGGTGCTCCCGGAGTCGGCGCGCGACGCGGTGATGGCGCGGATGGCGCGGCTGGGCGCTGAGGCCCGCAGCGTCCTGGAGGCGGCGGCGCTCATTGGCGCCCGGGTGGACTCCTCGCTGCTCAGGTCGGTGACCGGGTGTTCCGCGCTGGTCGTGGATGAGGTCCTGGCCTCCGGGCTGGTCGCCGAGGACGGCCAGTGGCTGAAGTTCAGGCATGAGATCGTGCGGCTCGCGATCGAGCAGTCGGTGGCGGGACACCGGCGCGGCGACATTCACGCGGCGGTCCTGGCTGCCTTGCGCCAGGCCGGGTGTGATGATGACGCCCGGCTGGCCTTCCACGCGGAGGCAGCCGGCGATGGCCAGTCCGCCCTGGCCTACGCCTCATCCGCGGCACGCCGCGCAGCCCAGCTCGGCTCGCACCGCGAGGCAGCCGCCCAGTTCCAGCGCGCCCTGCGCTTCACGGCCGGATCGGCTCACGCGACAGTTGCTGCCCTCTATGACGGGCTCGCCCGCGAGGCGGTGCTACTGGATCGCTTGCAGGATGCTGTCGATGCCGGCGAGCGCGCCCTGGAGCTCTGGCGCCGCGCCGGTGACCGGCTGCGCGAAGGCGCCACCTTGTGCCAGCTCTCCCGCCCCTTGTGGCGATCGTGCCGCGGCCGGGAAGCGACAGCCGCGGCCGAGGCCGCCGTGGCGATCCTGGAGCCGCTCGGCCCCAGCGCCGAGCTGGCCCAGGCCTACGCCAGGCTGGCCGGCCAGCGGATGCTGGACGGGCAGTACGACGTCGCGATCGGGCTGTCCCGGCAGGCGCAGGCGCTGGCCGAGTCGCTGCACGTACCCGAGGTGCTCAGTGACGCGCTCAACACGGAGGGCTGCGCCGTCGCCCATCAGGACGGGGAAGCCTGGGCCACGCCCATGCGGCGGGCACTGGAGATCGCGATCGCTGAGGGCTATCAGGCACCGGCCGCCCGCGCCTACGCGAATCTCTATTCCATCTCGTGCGACCAGCGGCGGTTCAACGAGGCCAACAAGTATTTCGCGGATGCCGTCGCTTACTGCGACGAGCATGACATCGGCACCTATGCCACGGCCCTGCGGGGCGCGCAAGCCGACGCGCTGGAGCAGCTGGGCCGGTGGGAAGAGTCGGCCTCGCTAAGCGAGGAGCTGCTCACGCGCGGCGACGCCTCACTGGTTAACCGGATCAATCCGCTCGTCAGCCTCGCCAAGGTCCGGGCGCGACAGGGCGCGCCTGGCTGCTGGGAGTACCTGGACGAGGCCGCGACGGCTGCGGACGGGTCCGGCGAGCCACAGTGGATCGTGTACGCGCGGCTGGCCCGCGCCGAGGCACACTGGCTAGAGGGCCAGCTGGACTTGGCCGCGCGCGAAGCCGAGCTGGCCGACGACGTCTGCGCCAGCGGCAACACGTGGGAGCGCGGCGAGGTCGCTGCCTGGCTGCGGCGCACCGGCTCGCCCCGGCCACAGCGCGGTGACCTCGCCGAGCCCTTTGCGCTGCAGGCGGCCGGCGACTGGGAGCAGGCCGCCCGGTCGTGGACACGCCTGGGCTGCCCGTACGCGGCTGCGCTGGCCTGCTTCGACGCGCCTGAGGAGGCGGCGATGCGCGCGGCCCTGAAGATCTTTACCGATCTCGGCGCATCGGCTGCCGCGCAGGTCACCCGGCAGAGGATGCGCCTGCTGGGCATCCGGTCGGTCCCGGCCGGACCACGCACCGCGACCCGCGCGAACCCGCTCGGGCTGACCCGGCGCGAATGCGAGGTGCTCGACCTGATCCGCGCCGGGCACACCAACGCCGAGATCGCCGCCAAGCTGTTCATCTCCGTCAAGACGGTCGACCATCACGTCTCCGCGACCCTGGTGAAGCTGGGTGTCCCGACGCGGGACGCGGCCGCCTCGCATGCCGACCGGCTCGGGCTCGCCAGGCCGGCGCAGGTATCGCGAACCACGCGCGAGAACGGCGGAAAAATGGGTAGCGCCGCTTCAGAAAATAGGTAACGACTCCCCATCCGGGCGGCTGCACCGCCGCCGTACGGTCGCTGTCAGTGAGGTTCCCGCGACCGAGGGAGTGATCATGCCGCTGTATCTGGACGTGCACACGATCGCCGGCGGCGTCAGCGCCGATGACGTGGCCAGGGCCCACAAGGCCGACCTGCAGGCGCAAGGCGGCTATGACGTCCGCTACCTGCGGTACTGGGTCAGCGAGCAGCCGGGCAAGGTGTTCTGCCTAGTCGAAGCGCCGTCGGCGGCCGCGGCGGAAGCAGTGCACCGTGAGGCCCATGGCCTAGTCGCCGATGAGGTCTTCCAAGTACAAGAAGGCTCCTGAGCCCTCGTCCACTCATGCCACCCGCTCGGCATGAGCAAGCGCCCGCCAGGAATGACCATCCACCGGCCCGAGTAACCACCGGCCCGTTAATCAGCAAAATCAGGAGGACAAGATGGCTATAGATGTCTCAAAGGTTCTGGGCTCGCCGCAGCTCGCCGCAGGCAGGGTAATGCGCCGGGGCAGCGAGTGGCGAAACGTCAGCAGGCAGCAATTCAACCCGCTGGCCATGCTGATCGCTCCGCTGGTTGCGAGGATCATGCTCGGCCCCAAGCCGCCTCTCGGTGGTGCGCAAACCCCCGAGTTCGGCGTCGCAGTCCTGGCCGTGACCGCAGACGAACTCGTACTGGTCGGCCGCGCGACCGGCAGCAAGGCGCGCCCGTCGAACCGCGCCATCGCCCGAGTCCCGCTGCGCGAGGTAGCGACATTCGACCTCCAGCACGCGCGGATCGTGTGGCCGCTCACGATCACCTTCCGCAATGGCGACGCATGGATGCTGGAGATCCCGCGATTCGCCAAGAAGGGCGCCAAGGCGGTCGCCACCGCAGTCGCTGGCCAGCTACAGCAGGATCAGCGAACCTCCCGGCCAGCACCGACTACCTGATCTGGCGATGCAACAGAAATGCCTAGGTGAGGCGGCCCGTCGGCCTCACTTATGCGTCCCGATGCACAGGGTAATGGGACGTTGACAATGGGAATTCGGCCAGGTCGGCGCGCCGGCGCGGACGAGCCAGGGAGCAGCGCCCCGGCGGGCAGCGAGCAGGGTGCCAGGGCGGCGCGGGGACGGCGGGCGGTGCTGGCCGGCG
>JASHXW010000597.1 GCA_030043395.1 Streptosporangiaceae bacterium | reverse complement strand
TACCTGGCCGCACTCGGCCACGCTGCCGCCTGGGCTGGACGGGTGGGTGATGATCCGCTAGGGGAGCGGGTGCTGGACGACCTCGCCGGAGCGGGCGTCGACCTCTCGCTCGTCGAGCGCGACCGCCGGGCACCCACCGGGGTGTACTTCAAGGATCCCGGTCCGGCCGGCACCAGGGTCTACTACTACCGCGCCATGTCCGCGGCGACGCGGATGGCGGACGGCATCGTCTCTCGCATCGCGGCGCTGAAACCGGAGATCGTGCACGTCAGCGGAATCCTTCCCGCGCTGTCCGAGAGCTGCGCGCGGGTAGCCAGTGCCATCGTCGCCGAACGCCGCCTCGGTGACGTCATCATCAGCTTCGACGTCAACTTCCGCCCCGCGCTGTGGCGCCGGGACCTGGCGCGTGAGGTGCTTGGCGACCTCGCTCAGGCGGCCGACGTCGCGTTCGTCGGCATGGACGAGGCGCGCGAGCTCTGGGGCCTGGACACGCCGGGAGCCGTCCGCGAGTTCCTGAGCCGGCCAGCCACGCTCCTGGTGAAGAACGGCGACACCGAGGCCACTGAGTACGCTCGCGGCGCGCCAGTCGCTGTACCCGCACTTCAGGTCAGTACGGTAGAGCCGATCGGCGCGGGCGACGCGTTCGCAGCGGGCTGGCTATCGGGATACCTGCGAGGTTTTGCGCCCGCCCAGCGGATCCGGCTTGGCCATCTGCTGGCCGCTCACACGATGCGGTCAATGGCAGACTTCGAGCCGGTTCCTAGCGCGGTGGAGCTGGAGAGCATCCTGGCGAGCTCCGATGCCGAGTGGCTCGAATGGTCGCCCGGTAACCGGTCCATGGCTGGCGAGGCCGGCGAGGCTGGCCATGATGTTGTCGTCTAGGCAGTAAGGCTGGGCAAGAGTGGCACAGGCTGTGGAACGAGCGCTGCAGGCAATCAGCTACCTGGCTGAGTCGCAGCGATCGCTTGGTGAGGTCGCCGACCACCTCGGCGTGCACAAGTCGACGGCGCTGCGCCTGCTGCAGACGCTGGAGGCCGAGGGATTTGCCCGGCGCGAGAACGCAAGCCGTTACGGGATCGGCTTCCGGGTCGTCTCGCTCGCCCATCAGGTGCTGGACAACCTCGACCTGTTCAGCATCGCGCATCCGCACCTGGTAGCCCTGGCGTCTCGCCTGGGCAGCACGTACCACCTTGGCCAGCTGATCGGAGCCGAGGTCATCTACGTGGACAAGGTCGAGGGCCGGGGCGCGGTGAAGTTGTACTCCATGGTCGGCAGGACCGCGTCCCTCTACACATCCGGCCTCGGCAAGGCGGTACTGGCTCACGTGTCAGGGCCGCTGCGCGACGAGATGCTCGCCGGCATCGTGTTCAAGAAGCACACGCCCACCACGATCACGTCGCGCTCGCAACTGGAAGAGGAACTATCCAGGATCCGGGAGCGCGGCTGGGCCGAGGACAACGCGGAGTTCGAGGACTTCATCAGCTGCGTGGCCGTCCCGATCCTGGACAGCGGCGGCCGAGTGCACGCGGCGCTGTCGATGACCGCGGTCCGGGCGCTGACGCCACTGGAAGAACTGCGGGAGCACGTGCCTGACCTGCGCGCCGTCGCGCAGACGATTGCCGAGGAGAGCGGATGGGCGAAGACCTAGGCCACAACGCGATCGACTCGACGGCCTGCGAGCAGTACTTCACGGCGCTGTTCGACGGTCAGGCCGTGATGGCCATCCTGCGCGGCATGGACCCGGCGACGTCCGTGACCACGTGCGAGCAGGCCTGGCAGGCGGGCATCCGCGTCGCCGAGGTGACGATCGAGAGCGCGGCCGCGGAGCCGTCGCTGCTGGCGGCGGTCGAGGCTGGCAATCGCCTCGGTCGGCCGGTCGGCGCCGGCACGGTCACCAGCCGCGATCGGGTCGAGGCAGCGCTGGCCGCAGGAGCCGCGTTCACGGTTGCCCCGGGCTTCGATGACCAGGTCGCGCGCGCGTCCTTGCAGGCCGGCCTGCCGCACCTGCCGGGCGTCGCGACGCCGACCGAGATCCAGCACGCGCTGGACGCCGGCTTTCGCTGGCTGAAGATCTTCCCGGCGCGCCAGCTGGGCCCGGGCTGGATCAAGGCAATGCTCGGTCCGTTCCCCGACGTGCGCTTGGTGGCGACCGGCGGCATCGGTGTCGGCGATGCCGCCGAGTTCCTGCAAGCCGGAGCCAGGGTGGTCGCGATCGGAGGCAACCTGCGCCAGCCAGGTGCGCTCGAGGCGCTGGCTTGCCTTCAGCCGTCGCAGGCGCACGCCGGGGGCACCTAGCCGCCTGGCCAGCCCGGCCATCGCACAGCCGCAACATGCACGGCGCACAACCCGCGACGCACGACGGAGGGGAACATGAAGATCACGCAGATTGAGTCCTTCGTCGTCCCGCCGAGGTGGCTGTTCGTCAAGGTCAGCACGGACGAGGGCCTGGCCGGGTGGGGGGAGGGAACTCTCGAGGGCCGGGCGCACACCGCGGCCGCCGCCATCGGCGAGTGGAGCGACTACCTGGTCGGCAAGGACGCGCTGCGCATCGAGGACCACTGGCAGGTCATGACCAAGAGCACGTTCTACCGCGGCGGCGCGGTGCTCGCGACCGCCGTGGCCGGGATCGACCAGGCCCTGTGGGACATCGCCGGGAAGCACAGGGGCGTTCCGGTCTACGAGCTGCTTGGCGGGCCAGTGCGCGACTGCGCCCGGGTCTACACCTGGATCGGCGGCGACGACCCGGCTGAGGTTGCCGACAGCGCGGCGCAGGCCAGGGCTGCCGGATTCGATGCCGTGAAGATGAACGCGTCCGGACCGCTGGAAGCCATCGACACGCCGCGCTCCGTCGACGCGATCGTGGCCCGGGCGGCCGCCGTGCGCGAGGCGCTAGGCGAGGACGCCGACTTCGCCCTGGACTTCCACGGGCGCTTCTCGACCGCGATGGCGCGCCGGGTGCTGCGTGAACTCGAGCCGTTGCGGCCGCTCTTCGCGGAGGAACCGGTGCTGCCGGAGTTCACCGGGATCCGGTTGCGCGACGTGATCGAGTCGACGGTGATCCCCATCGCGCTCGGCGAGCGGCTCTTCAGCCGCACCGACTTCCTGCCCGCCCTCCAGGCGGGGATCGCGGTGGCGCAGCCTGACGTGGCTCATTGCGGCGGGATCTCGGAGATGCGACGCATCGCCGCGCTCGCGGAGACGTTCGACGTCGTGGTCGCTCCGCACTGCCCGATCGGGCCGATCTCCCTCGCGGCGTGCCTCCAGGTCGACTTCACGACGCCGAACTTCCTCATCCAGGAGCAAAGCGAGGGCATCCATTACAACAGCGGGGGTGACCTGCTTCGCTACCTGGCCAATCCGTCCGTCTTCGAATTCACCGGCGGCCGGTGCCGGGCGCCGCAAGGTCCCGGACTAGGCGTCGACGTCGACGAGGCGGCAGTGCGCGCGGCTGCCGCCGAAGGCCCGCGCTGGCGCGGCCCGCTCTGGCGGCACGACGACGGATCGTGGGCGGAGTGGTGAGGCCGGCGACGCCGCCCGGCGACGACCCGGTGGCCGCGCTCTCTGGCGTCTGCCCGGTCCTGGCGAGCCCGTACGACGAGCAAGGCGCCATCGACGTCGACGGGTTTGCCTCGATCGCCGGGCACGTCTTCGGTAGCGGCGTCGGTTGCGTGATGTGGCCGGGATTCGCGTCCGAGTCCTACAAGCTCAGCGACGCCGAGGTCGCCGTCCTGCGCGGGTGCCTGCTCGAGCAGGTTCGCGAACGCCACGGCCACGCGGTGCTCAGCGTCAGCCGGCACGCGACGCGGCTGGCGGTCCAGGACGCCGTTGCCGCGGCCGAGGCTGGCGCCGATGCGATCAACGTGCTGCCACCGCACTTCCTGTCGCCCTCGCGAGACGAGGTGCTCAGGCACCTGCGGGCAGTCATGGCGGCCGTCGCACCGCTGACGGTCATCGTGCAGTACGCGCCCGGGCTTGCGCCATCCGCGCTTAGCGTGGCCGACCTGACCAGCCTTGCCGGGGAGCATCCGAACTTCCGGATGGTGAAGGTCGACACCGACGCCCGCGCGGTGATCACCGAGCTGCTCGCCGGTGAGCCTGCCCTGGATGCCACCGTCGGGTACGCCGGCATCACGATGATCGAGGCGTTGCGCGTGGGCGGGCGCGGCGTCCAGCCCGGGTGCAGTTTCCCCGAGATCTATCAGCGCATCTGGCAGCTGTGGGCCGCAGGGCAGGCCGAGGCGGCGGAGCTCCTGCACGGGCGCCTGCTGCCCTATGTGACGTCCTGGATGGCCGAGATGGAGCTGATCATCACGGTCGAGAAGATCATCTGCAAGGAGCGAGGCTGGATCGCAAGCGACCACTGCCGGGCTCCGCGGCGCAGGCTGACGGCCGACGAGCGCGCCACTGTCTTCCGATTCCTCGACGAGTTCGCCGATGTGCTTGCCCCGGTCAGTGACCGCGGCGAAGGGAGGGCCACAGATGCCGGGCAACCCTGACAGCAGCGCGCAGGAACGTCCCTACACCTGCTACCGCACGCACGCGCGGCCCCAGCCGACCGGGCGCCTGGACGAGCCCGCCTGGCGGCGGGCGCCGAGATCGCCGCGCTTCGTCGACATCGTCACTGGTGGCCCGGCGCTGTACGACACGCGCGCCGCGGCGCTGTGGGACGACGACTACCTCTACGTCGGCTTCTGGGTGGAGGAGCCGTTCGTCCGGGCGGAGCTCACCGAGCGCGACTCGATCATCTTCGCCGAGAACGACGTCGAGGTGTTCATCGACGGCGTCGACGCGTACTACGAGCTCGAGCTCAACGCGCGCA
>JASHXW010000596.1 GCA_030043395.1 Streptosporangiaceae bacterium | reverse complement strand
ACCCGCCGCGGTCACCATCAGGCCGGCGGCGAGCACACCCGCTCCGGCAGCCGCCGCCAGCAACGCCGCACGGCGCATCCGGTCACGCATCGCCACCACCGCTTCCTGCCCGGCGCCGAGAAGTCCGCAGGCGCGGCCGATCCCGCCGCTGACCCGGGGCCGCGCCCGCCCCGCTCGGGCCCAGCCGGGGAAGTTCGGAATGGCATGCACCGTTTCAGGTAATCTTGCAGTGAACGGGCTGAGTGTCAATGCGTTGCACTTAATACTTGGTATGCGAGAGTTCTGGTGTAGGTATAGGCACCCGATTCGGGAAACCGCATACTCACCACTCGCACTAATTCGGCATTGTTAGGGCAGCAGTCCGGTGGTGAAGGAGTCCTCCGGGGCTGGCGAGGTGGGCGCATCGATGACCATCACGGAGTATCCGTGCGAGCCATTGCCGTAGGACGCGATGCCGGACAAGGTGACCGTTGCCGGATAGCCGGAGTAGGTACCGCTCGCGCAATCGGGCTCGCAGTTGTCGATCTCCAGAATTCCGCTGCCGCGGGCCGTGGCTGATCCCCAGCCAGACCATGTCAGGTTCTTTACGTACCCGGAGCCATCCGCCGAGTTGACGATCTGCGTCGGCTGTACCTTCATTTCGGCGGCCCCGTGGTAACCGCTGCAGGTGATCGCCGGGTAGGTGCAGACCTTGACCTGACCGAGTGCCGTAGCCGGTGTCGTGCGGCCGGCTGGCGGCGTGGTGTGGCCGGACCGGCCGACATGGCTAGCTGCCGACGGGTGGGGCTTGTGCGAGAGCGCGAGAACCGCGGCGCCTCCGCCGATAACTACGACCGCTACCGCGACGACGGCGGCCAGGATGCCTCGTCGTGCCCGGCCCGGCGGTGCGGGTGGCGGCGCCGTAGTGCCCCCCGGCCAGGGAGGGGGCACGCCATACGCGGGCGTCGCCATTCCCGGCACCGGAATCGGGCCCTGCGTGCCCGCACCGGCTAGCTGCGGCGTCCAGTTGCCCTGCTGCGGCTGTTCGGCTGAAGCGAGCACGGTCGCTGGCCGGAACGGAGGCGGGGGCTGCTGGCCGGGTGGGTCGGTCCCGGGCAGTCCCAGTGCCGACCGCAGCGCGGTCGCGAACTCGCTGCAGCTGGCAAACCGTTCTCCCGGAGCCTTGGCCATGCCCCTGGCCAGGACCATATCGACGGCTGGCGTTAGTTCGGGCAGCCGTCCGGCCAGCCGGGGCGGCGGCTGGGACAACTGCGCGTACATAACCGCGAGTCCGTCGTCGCGGCGGAATGGCGGCTCGCCGGCCATCAGCTCAAAGGCGGAGCATGCCAGCGCGTACTGGTCGGCGCGCCCGTCGACGGCCCGGCCCTCGATCTGTTCTGGCGCAGCGTAGTCCAGCGTGCCCAGGAACAGGCCGGTGCCGGTGAGCCCGGTGGTTCCCTGCCACGACTTGCTCAGCCCGAAGTCCGACAGGTACACGTGGTCGGGTTGTCCTGGGCGCACGTCCAGCAGCATGTTCGCCGGCTTGACGTCCCGGTGCACCAGGCCGGCGCCATGCGCGGCGTCTAGGGCCGACGCCACCTGCGAGATGATCGCCGCAGTCCGTGCCGGGGGGAAGCGGCCCTGCGCGGACAGCGCCGTGCGCACATCTCCGCCGGGCACGTACCGCATCGCGATGTACAGCACGCCCGCTGCCTCGCCTGCCTCGTAGACAGGCAGGATGTGCGGATCATCGACCGCGGCTGCCGCCCGCGACTCGCGGACGAACCGGCCCCGGAACCCCGCATCCGCCGCCAGCGCCGCGGACATGACCTTCAGCGCGACTCGCCGGCCAAGATGCTGGTCAGCTGCCAGGAAGACCACGGCCATGCCGCCCTGGCCGATCGGCTCCGTCAGGCGGTACCCCGCCAGCACCGACCCGGCGCGCAGGTTGGTCGCGAAGTCCATCCCCGGGCGAACAGCATCTCCGCCCTGACCGGCGGTCACCAAGCCTCCAAGATCAGGCAACTAATGCCAGACATCACATCAATAGCGAACCAGAACATTGACCGTACTGAGCCCCCTTTACCCATCAGATCGGCCCAGTATCGGCTCCATAATGCGCTGTTCGCAAGCAGCAAGGTGAGCTCCCGTCATCGGCTTTGCGGGATATCAGCTACCTGGCCCGGCGCAGGCATGTTGAGCGCGAGGTTACGCGCGGAGCTGAGGGTGTCGGGGTGATCGTGGCCGAGGACGTGGCGGCGGCGTTCCAGCGTGTCCTGGTCCAGGTCGCGCGCGGCCTGCGCCTCGCCGAGCGCCCGCAGGTCAGCGGCCAGGTTGCTCGCGGACTTGAGGGTGTCCGGATGGTCTTCACCAAGGACATGGCGGCGGCGCTCCAGCGTGTCCTGGTCTAGGTCGCGGGCGGCCAGCGCGTCGCCGAGCATTCGCAGGTCCATGGCCAGGTTGTGGGCAGAGTTCAGGCTGTCGGGGTGATCGTGGCCGAGGACGTGGCGGCGGCGTTCCAGCGTGTCTTTGTCTAGGTCGCGGGCGGCCCGTGCCTCGCCGAGCGCCCGCAGGTCGGCGGCCAGGTTGCTCGCGGAGCGCAGCGTGCTGAGATGATCGCGGCCTTGCGAGCGGCGATAGCGGTCCAGAGTGTTGTGGTCTAGGTCGCGGGCGGCCTGCGCGTCGCCGAGCATTCGCAGGTCCATGGCCAGGTTGTGGGCGGAGTTCAAGGTGTCGCGGTGGTCTTCGCCGAGGACCCTGCGATGGCGCTCGAGCGTGTCCCGGTTCAGGTCGCGAGATTCGCCATAGCGGCCTAGTTCCCAAAGCGCCCATGCGAGGTAGTGCGCGGCCATCAGCGTGTGCTGATGGTCCGCACCAAGCCGGTCACGCCATTGCTGGCGCAAATTGCTCATGAGCTCCTGCGCAGACCGGGCATCTCCGCGCTCAATCAGGTACCAGCACGCGCGACGAACGAGTTCGCGCAGTGCCGGGTTGTCCGTAGCGGCCAGGTCGGCGGCAAGCACGTGCGGCATCAGCTGCGCCCACCGGGCCCAGGTTCCGGGATCCGGCGGGTCGCCGGGATCGCTGTTCGCCAGGATCGCCTCGGTGCGCCGGCGCGTGGCGGCGGCGTGCGCCGGGCTGAGCTTGTCGCGGAGGATGGCCTGGGTGAGCCGGTGCATCTGCAACCCGCGGTGATCGACGCGCGCTAGCGACTGCCTCGACACGTTGGCCAGGGTCTGCCGCCAGGCCAGCGGGTCGGCAGCCCGCGTCGCTAGTTCGCCAGGCAGCACGCCGATGGAGCCGGTGAATAGGTACTCAGGAATCGGCTCGGGCGCCAGGAATGCGCACAGGCTGGCCAGCTCAGCGGCGGCTGGGTCGTGACTGGCCAGCCGGTCCGCTATCAAGGCGGTGGCGGCCGCCAGCGACTGCGGGTAGGAGCCCGGAGTGCCCCGGTCAAGCAACTGCCCAGCCCGCGTCCGCAGCAGGCCCAGGTACTGACTCGGCAGAGTGCCGGTGCCGGCGATGAACCCGGCGGCCTGAGCGACGGCCAGCGGCAGATCGCCGAGCTCGGCGGCGAGCTGGTTCGCCTCGGTCTCGGTGATCTGGGGAACGCGGCGCCGCAGTAGCTCGATCGATTCGGCCCGGGTGAGCACGTCGACGTCGATCGGCGTGGCGACCTCATCCCAGCCATGCAGCCGGGACGTGATCAGCGCGTGCCCGTCGCCCCCCGGCAGCCATGGCGCCACATCGGCGGGCACCTGCGCATTGTCGAAGATCAGCAGCCAGCGGTCACGCTGGCGCAGCTCGGCGAGCACCGCGGCCCGCGCCGTCTCGGCCGGGGCTCCGGCCGGGACGCATCCGAGTACCCGCCCGAGGCTTATGACTTGCTCCCCGATCAGCCGGTCTTGCTCGGCGTCGATCCACCAGGTCAGGTCATAGCTAGAGGCGAAGCGATGCGCGTACTCGGCCGCCAGTTGGGTCTTGCCCACCCCGCCCATCCCGTACAGCGCCTGCACGACCGCCGCGTGCCCGGTTCGCAGCCTCGCGTGTACCGCGGCTAGCAGGTCGTCGCGTCCGGTGAAGGCTGGATTACGAGCCGGGATGTTCCACGCCAGGGGCGTCGTCTCGCCCGGTCGCCGCTCGGCGCCTTCCAGGACGGCCAGCACTTCCAGGGCCGGGGTGCGCCCCCTGGCGGCCGCCACGAACAGTGCTGCCGCCCGCTCAGGCAGACCGAGCGCCCCGGCGAGCAGCATCGCGGTGTCCTTGCGGGCCGTGCGGTGGATGCCGCGCTCGAGGTCACTGACCGCCCGCACGGAAAGGCCCGCCGTCTCGGCCAATTCCTCCTGCGTGAGCTTTGCCTCGCCCCGAAGGCGCCGCAGCAACCCCGCAAAGGAAAGGGCACCCTGCTCCTGCCGCGTCAAGGCCCACGTCCTTCGGAAGCGACAGACTGCACCTCGCCCCCGCCGCTGAAGTAGAGCACGCTGCGCCAACCATACGTCGGACCTGCGCTGCCCGTCATGATGTGGGCGGTTGTGTGGGCGGCTGCGTATGGCGCACGATCCATTCGCCCGCCAGCCTGAGACCAAATCCGGCGCGCAGCGACCATGTCTTTGCGCTGACCTAGGTCTGGTCTTCGCAAGGCTCGGAGCCCTTTGGGATAAGGATGGTTCATGTCATGAGCAAGAGCTCGAGGCCGCACTTCCCCAAAGTGCTGAGCGTGCTGGCGGGGTCTCTCGCGCTGGTGGGCCTGACTACCTCGATGGGCACTGCGGCGACCGCGAAGGCTCCGGCATACTTCGGGGCGAAGCTGACCTCTCAGAGCCAGCCCTCCAACGCCCAGGACGGCCAGTCGTGTGATGAGAGCGCCGGAATTCCGCAGGGAGCCACCTGCACCTGGGTGGCCATCACCGCGTTCGAGAACGGCAGTCATTTCACGGCCCCTAGGACCGGAACCGTCAAGCACGTGAAGCTGGTGTCGTGTAAGGCCGGCAAGTTCCGGCTCCAGCTGGCCGAGGCCAACCCGAGCGCCCAGAAGGCCAAGATCGTGGCAAACGGTCCCGAGATCACCTACGCCGGCCAGAGTCCGTGCGGGGGAACGAACGGCGAGCACTACGTGGTGCAGAGCTTCCGGGTCAACATGCACGTCACCAAGGGTGACTACATCGCCATCAAGGCAGCGTCCACCGGGACGCTGTCGTGCTCGGGCGGCAGCGGCTTCCTGCTGTACGCCCCGCCGCTGCCCGTGGGCGGCCCGCTCAAGAAGTCACACTCGGGGGCCAGTTGCGACCTCTTGGTCCAGCTCAGCTACACGTAGCGGCGGCAACCGGTCCCCCTGATCGTGCATATGCCCCTGCATCAATGCCTGGTGTCCCGCACTATCAGCGCGGATCAGCCAGAGAGGGTGCCATGAGGATCATCCGGCCGGCCGGCCGGATCGCCCTGGGTGTGGTGCTTGTCGGGGCTGGCTTGGTCGTGATCAGCGCGCCAGCCATGGCCGCCGGGCCTGCACGGTCCGGGACTCCGGCTATCTCCTCGCTCGGGCATGGATCACTGGTCCTGCCGGGCCTGGCAGCACCGGCGGACCAGCAGCCCGCCGCGATTATCGGCGATGACGAGCTAGGCAGCGTGTTCTGCCTGTCCAAGACCGACTGCTGGGCTGTGGGCAGCGCAGAGCTGGACAACGCCACCCGCAACGAGGCGATGCACTTCAACGGGACGAGGTGGTCAGGGGTACCGGTGCCCAGCCCTGGTGGCACCGCGGTGGGCGACAGCAGCACCCTCGACAGCGTCCGGTGCACCTCGTGGTCGAATTGCTGGGCTGTCGGCTCATTCGACACCCCGAACGGCTCGCGCACCCAGGCGCTGCACTTCAACGGCAGGAAATGGGCACGGGTGCCGACTCTCAACCCTGGCGGCAACCCCAAAGGCTTCAACGACCTGTTCAACGTCGCGTGCATCGCAGCGGCCAATTGCTGGGCCGACGGGGACGACGGTCACTCGATCGGCTCGAACGACGTGACGCTGAATCTGGTGGAGCACTGGAACGGCGCCCACTGGTCGCTGTCTCGCACGCCCGAGCCTGGTGGCACCGGGGCCGGCGATTCGAACGGCCTGGCGGCGATCCGGTGTATCTCGGCGACGAACTGCTGGGGCGTCGGCACCTATGGCAAGGTCGCGACTGGCAATGACAGGTTCGAGAACGAAGTCCTGCACTGGAATGGCAGCAAGTGGACAAGTGTCAGGGTTCCGAGCCCCGGCAAGTCAGACATGGGCACCGTGGAGAGCGGGCTCGAAGCCATCTCGTGCACCTCGGCGGACAGATGCTGGGCCGTCGGGCTGACCACCGATGCCACCGCGTACCGTAACGAGGCCCTGCACTTGCGCGGCGGGAAATGGCGCGTCGTGGCAACGCCCAACCCGTCATCCGGCATCAACGCCATCAGCGCGCTCAGCGGCGTATCGTGCACGGCTGACACGAACTGCTGGGCGGTTGGCCTGTACAACAACGGCGTCGACTTGAATCAGGTCCTGCACTGGACCGGGCGCAAGTGGCTCCTGGTGACCGTCCCCCAACCTGGTACGGGCAGCGGTTCATACAACGAGTTGTTCGCCGACTTCTGCACGAGCGCCAAGGAATGCTGGGCAGTGGGCGGCGCGCAGTCGTTCGCCGAGTCAGAGAAGAACGAGATCCTCCGCTTCACCGGCAGGAGTTGGCTGAACGCTGGCACTTAGCCCGATGAAAGGTCCAGGCGGCGCCGGGGCTAAAGCTCCCACAGGGAGCTGATCGGAATGGCGCGTAGTTTCGGGCCGAACGGCAGCGTGGCGCTGCCGGTGTAGAGGACGAGCCCGGTCAGGAAGTCGTCCCCGAGCCTGGCCGCGAGCTGTCTGAGGCCGCCGAAGTCCTCGGATCTGACGGTGGACGCTGCCTTTACCTCGATTCCCACGACCTGGCCGTGCCGGTTCTCGAGAACGCCGTCGACTTCAACCTTGTTGTGATCACGGTAGTGATACAGATCTGCGAGTTCGCGTGACCACGAGAGCTGCCTGGCGAGTTCTGCCAGGACAAAGCTCTCCAGCAGCGGGCCAAAGGGTGCCCCAGGTCTACGTAGCGCATGAGATTCCAGCGCCAGTTGGCGGGCCGCGATCCCGGAGTCGACGAAGATCAGTTTCGGAGCGCCAGTGGCGCGGGTGCCAAGGTTTCGCGACCAGCCTGGTATGCGCTTGATCAGGAACACCTCTTCTAGCAGCCGCATGTACCGGGCGACGGTTGGCCGCGATATGCGCAGGTCCGACTCCAGACTCCCAGGCGCGGCGATGGTCCCGGATCGAGCGGCGAGCAGCCGTATGAGGGTCGCGAGTTGCGGGGCACGCTCGATCTCGACTAGCTGCTTGACATCCCGGTCGATCAAGCTCTGGACGTAGGAGTCGAGGAACCGGCCCCGGCGGCGCGGATCAGTGCGTGCGACTGCTTCTGGCAGCCCGCCACGGACGAGCCTGTCAGAATATTCCTCGCGGGTGGCAGCAGACTCGTGCTGCAAGTCCGGGCCTAGGCGGAAGGCAGCATCAACGAACCTGTCGGATGTTCGGTCGATCTCTCCCTGGGAAAAGGGCCAGAGCTCAATCGTCTCCATGCGGCCGGGGAGCGTGTCAGGAAGCCCTCGCAGGCCGAGCAGGCGCGACGAACCAGTGAGCAAGAACTGCCCGGGCTTGGAGTCGGCATCCACCTTGGCTTTGATGGCAAGAAGCAACTCCGGTGCGCGCTGTATCTCATCGATCACCATCAGGCCGTCGAAGGCTACGAACCCGACAGGGTCTTCGAGGGCTGACTGCAGGTCCTGAGGCGCATCGAGGTCACGCCACTCGGCCGTGTGCTGGCCGGCGACAGCCCGGACCAGCGTGCTCTTCCCTGCCTGACGTGCGCCATTGACCAGCACTACCCGCGTGTCGCCAAGTGCGTCCGTGATCGCCGCAGCGGCCCGCCTGGGCACGAACTCAGAGTTGGTCATAGGCAGATGATAGCAGCGCACGTTCGATTCGCGCGTTAGACGCTTTCGTTTCGCGACACTCAGACTTTCATTATGCGAAGACCCTGCTTTCGAGTGGCGGGCCTCGTCGACAACGACCAGAGTAGTCGCCAGCCCAGGCTTGATGGCCCTCAGCCTGCCGTCGATGCTGGCCGCAGGCCACTCCTTCGAGCGTGGCCGCCGCGCCCCTGAGCACCCTGATAAAGGGCGCGGTGCTAGGCCGCCAGGCACCGGCTCTGCTGGCCGGATGACTGAACAGGCGCTCGGACGAGTCGGCCTGCGATTGCCGATCTCCGCACGGCTCGGCAGTGGCCGAAACCCCGGATGGAGAGGTTAACCGAGACAGAAGCAAGACAACTACCGACGCTCGGCGGGGTGTCGACGGCCAGAGCAGGTCGTCCAAGGCCGGAGGAGCGGAGGATGCGAGATTCGAACTCGCGAGGGGTTGCCCCCAACACGCTTTCCAAGCGTGCGCCCTAGGCCACTAGGCGAATCCTCCGCCGGTAAGCCTACCGACTCAGGACGGTGCCTCTGACCCGGATTAGGTAGCGGCGGCGGCTGCGGGCGCGCAGGCTAGACGGAGTGCTGACTAGACTGGTCCCAGACCCCTCGCACGGCGTTTATCCCGCCAACTCCCCCAGGGCCGGAAGGCAGCAAGGGTACGCGGGCTCTGACGGGTGTGCGAGGGGTCCCTTCCGCTCCATGTAAGGAGGAGTCATGGCCGGTGACGCCTCTAGGTCGGGCACCAAGGCGTCGAGTAGCAAGGCCTCGGCCAGCAAGACCACCAAGCGGGAACCACCTCGCCCCCAGGCGGCCGAGGCGCCGCTGGCGCTCTACCGCCGGTACCGGCCAGCCACGTTCGCCGAGGTCAAGGGCCAGGATCACGTCACCGAGCCGCTGCGGCAGGCGCTGCGGAGCGGCCGGGTGCATCACGCCTACCTGTTCAGCGGGCCACGCGGCTGTGGCAAGACCTCCAGCGCCCGGATCCTGGCCAGGTCGCTGAACTGCGAGCTCGGGCCCACGCCCGATC
>JASHXW010000595.1 GCA_030043395.1 Streptosporangiaceae bacterium | reverse complement strand
GCGGCCAAGAAGTCCTTCTTCAAGGTGCCGAGGATCGGCGGGACCATCCCGCACGCCGTCACCGGCGAGGACACGGCCGGAGTGGTGCTGCTCAAGCCAGCCAGCCCGGGAACCGGCGTCATCGCAGGCGGCCCGGTGCGCGCGGTGCTCGAATGCGCCGGCGTGCACGACGTGCTGTCGCGCTCGCTTGGGTCCTCTAATCCGATCAACGTCGTGCACGCGACGGTGGCGGCGCTCAAGAGCCTGTCCAGGCCCGAGGAGATCGCGGCCAGGCGCGGCCTGCCGATCGAGCACGTCGCCCCCGCGGCCATGCTGCGGGCACGCGCGGCCGCTGCCAGCGCTGCCGAGCCGAACAGCTGACCGGGAGCAGGACATGGCAGAGCTGAAGGTAACGCAGACCAAGTCGAAGATCGGCGGCAACCAGGCGCAGCGCGACTGCTTGCGCTCGCTCGGGCTGCACCGGATCGGCGACAGTGTCGTCAAGGCCGACCGGCCAGAGATCCGCGGCATGATCCAGGTGGTGCGCCATCTGGTCGTCGTGGAGGAGGTGAAGTAGACGTGGCGAAATCCGACGTGCAGGGCGCCGTAAGCGACCCGGGCAGCAAGGCAGGCCTGAAGGTCCACCATCTGCGCCCAGCGCCTGGCGCGCACGCGCCGAAGACACGGGTCGGACGCGGTGAGGCGTCCAAGGGCAAGACGGCTGGGCGCGGCACCAAGGGCAGCAAGGCCCGCAGGAACATGCCTGAGGCGTTCGAGGGTGGCCAGATGCCGCTGCATCGGCGCCTGCCCGAGCTAAAGGGCTTCTCGAACTCCCTGTTCAAGACCACCTACCAGGTGGTCAACCTGGACCGGCTCGCCGAGCTTTACCCGGCGGGCGGCGACGTCACCGTGGAGGACCTGGTGGCCCGCGGCGCGGTCCGCAAGGGTGAACTGGTGAAGGTGCTCGGGACCGGCGAGGCGGTCAGCGGGCTGCGGGTCAGCGCGCATGCGTTCTCGGCGTCGGCGATCGAGAAGATCACGGCTGCCGGAGGCACGGCTACCCCGCTGTAAGGGCAGGCCTGGGCGGGTCCGATGTGCGGCACTCGTCCAGGCACATGCCCCAAGCACCTTGCCAGCGGACATAGGATGCAGGCAGGCAGCCGGAGCCTGACTGGCGCGTTAGACTTCGGCGTGCATGTCGCGCTGAGCAAAGCGGCGCCAGCTCCCATGGCCGAGGCGCCAGCGACGAGGAGCGGCAGATGACGTTGACCCTACGACCACAGGACGGCGCATGCTGACCGCGTTCTATCAGGCCTTCCGGACCCCGGACCTGCGCAAGAAGCTGCTCTTCACGCTCTTCATCATCGTGGTGTTCCGGCTCGGCGCGTCGCTGCCCACCCCGGGTATCTCCGAGGCAGCCGTGCACACCTGCGTCGACGCGTCGAAGACGTCCGGCCTCCTCGGCATCGTCAACCTGCTCAGCGGCGGCGCGCTCCTCCGGCTGACCGTTTTCGCGCTTGGCATCATGCCCTACATCACGGCCAGCATCATCTTGCAGCTGCTCGCCGTGGTGATCCCGCGCCTGGAGGCGCTGCGCAAGGAAGGCCCGTCGGGCAACGCCAAGATCACGCAGTACACGCGTTACCTGACGATCGGCCTGGCGATCCTGCAGTCGACGGCGGTCATCGCGCTCGCGGAGAACCCCACGGCGCTGTTCGGCAGCGACTGCGGCACGCTGATCCCCAACACCTCGGTGTTCCGGCTGTCCACGATGGTGATCTGCATGACCGCGGGCACCGCGGTGATCATGTGGCTTGGTGAGCTCATCACCGACCGCGGTGTCGGCAACGGCATGTCGCTGATGATCTTCACCCAGGTGGTCGCCGTCATCCCGGGCCAGCTCTACGACATCCTGG
Source organism: Streptosporangiaceae bacterium (assembly GCA_030043395.1). The sequence goes on along the minus strand of JASHXW010000595.1, from coordinate 12,770 downwards.
AGAACGAGCACGCGTTCGTCTTCCTGCTCGTCCTGGCAGTCGGCGTCCTGGTCATCGCGGCGGTCGCGTTCATGGAACAGGCGCAGCGGCGAATACCCGTCCAGTACGCCAAGCGGATGGTCGGCAGGAAGATGTACGGCGGGACGTCGACGTATATCCCGTTGAAGGTGAACCAGGCCGGCGTCATCCCGGTGATCTTCGCCTCGTCGCTGCTCTATATCCCCACGCTCGCGGCCAACCTGTTCGGCAAGGCGAACGCGACCACGGGCTGGGCACACTGGGTCGAGACCAACATGCTCGCGACGACCACGGTGAGCGGCTACTACATGGCCGGCTTCTTCATCCTGATCATCTTGTTCACATACTTCTACGTCTCGATCACGTTCAACCCAGACGAGGTCGCCGACAACATGAAGAAATCCGGCGGCTTCATACCGGGCATCAGACCCGGCGGCCCCACGGCTGGATATCTGCGGTACGTGCTGAACCGGCTCACCGCACCGGGATCGATGTACCTGGCCATCGTGGCCCTGATCCCGATGATCGCGATCGGGCTGGTCCACGCGACATCTCAGTTCCCACTCGGCGGCACCAGCATCATGATCGCGGTCGGGGTCGGACTGGACACTGTCAAGCAGATAGAAAGTCAGCTGCAGCAGCGTAACTACGAGGGCTTCCTCAGGTAGTGCGAGTCGTCCTCGTAGGGCCCCCCGGTGCGGGCAAGGGGACACAGGCCCAGTTCATAGCCTCGCACCTGGCGATACCGAAAGTGTCGACAGGTGACATCTTCCGGTACAACGTCAGTGCTGGCACTGACCTTGGCCGGCAGGCGAAGGAATACATGGACCGCGGTGACCTCGTGCCCGACGAGGTCACGATTGCCATGGTGGCAAGCCGGCTGGCCGAGGACGACGCCCAGGCCGGGTTCCTGCTCGACGGCTTCCCGCGGAACGTCCCGCAGGCAGAGACCCTGAAGAAGATGCTCGCCGACTGGGGCATGCGCCTAGACCTCGTCCTCGAACTGGTGGTCGACCACGACGAGGTGATCAGGCGGCTATCCGGAAGGCGGACGTGCCGGAAGTGCGGGCGCGTCTGGCATATCGCGTTCGATCCGCCGTCGTTTCCCGATAAGTGCGACGAGTGCGGCGGAGAGCTGTTCCAGCGTGATGACGACCGCGAGGAGACCGTCAGGCACCGGCTTGAGGTCTACGAGGCCCAGACTCAGCCACTCATCTCCTATTACGCGGACGAGGGAATCCTGCTCGGCATCGACGCGACCGGCCCGGTCGACGACGTGACCGAGCGAGCGCTGGTCGCGCTGCGGCGGTTCGTCCGCTAGCCCGCCGGCGGCCCCGAGCGGGACGGGGGCTGCATGCGCACTGCCTGCCGGGCTTCCCGGCATTGTCCGCCAATACCCCAGCCACCTCGCGCGGGGTACCGTGTTTACAGGGAGGAATGAAGGCGATGCGGCTCAGCCGAGGATCTTCGATCGAGATCAAGACGCCGGACGAGCTTGCCCTGATGCGTGCGGCCGGGCTGGTGGTAGCGCGGGTCCTGCGAGCTACGTCCGACGCTGTCGAGCCGGGGATCAGCACCGCCGACCTCGACGCCATCGCCGAGCGCGAGATCGCCGCCGCCGGTGCGACGCCGTCGTTCAAGGGCTACCACGGCTACCCGGCCACCATCTGCACGTCGGTAAACAGCGAGATCGTGCACGGCATCCCGAGCAGGAACGTCCGGCTGCACGACGGTGACGTCATCTCCATCGACGCCGGGGCGATCGTCGGCGGCTGGCACGGAGACGCCGCGGTGACGGTGCCTGTCGGCGAGGTTCCTGAGCAGGTCATGGCCTTGCTGGCCGCCACCGAGCAGGCGCTGTGGCATGGCCTGGCGACCGCGGTGGCAGGGCGGCATCTCAGCGACGTCTCGCACGCCGTCGAGTCCAGTGCCCTCGCCAGCGGGCCGTATGGCATCGTGCAGGACTACAGCGGGCATTTCATCGGCTCGAGCATGCACATGGACCCTGCGGTGCCCAACCATGGACGGCCCGGACGCGGGCCAGTCCTGACCGCGGGGATGGCCATGGCAATCGAGCCGATGCTGGTGCTCGGGCGGCGGCACACGCGGCTACTGAACGACGGCTGGACCGTTGTCACCGCCGATGGCAGCATCGCTGCTCACTTCGAGCACACGGTCGCGATCACGGCGAACGGGCCTTGGGTCCTGACGGCCGAGGACGCGGGCGCCGCCGGATTCGCCCGGGTGGCAGCCGCGGCGGCCGTCCCCGAGGTCACGACGGCCCAAGGGGTGGTGGCTGCGGGCGGGCACCCGAGTGGCTCGCGGAGGCGCTGATGTCCAGTAGTTCTCAGATGCGGGCATCTGACCGCGATCGCGACCGCACCGCTGCCGTGCTTGGCGAGCATCATGCGGTCGGCAGGCTTGACCCGCAGGAATACGCCGAGCGGCTGGACAAGGTCTTCACCGCCAAGACGCTCGCCGACCTGGACGAGCTGACCGCCGACCTTCCAGCCATCGACCTGTATCCGCTGCCTACCGCGGCCCTGCCGAAGACGCGGCGGGTGAACACCGACCTCCCGGCGGCATCCGTGCTCAGCCAGGCGGCCGACGCGGTGGATCGCCTGCCAAGCGCATGGCCAGTTGCCTGGGGCGGCTGGGCGGTCGTGACCGGGTTGTGCTTGCTGCTCTGGCTCATACTCGGCAGCGCCTGGCCGCTGGCCTTCGCGGCGGCGGGCGGTGCGGCCATGGCCGCAGCCTGGGCGGTGCGCAGTGCCCGCCGGCGTGGCGGGCACTGAGGACCTCAGTTCGCTTTCCAGGCTGGCGTGAAGTAGACTCTGCTGCGGCCCATAAGGCTGCCTTCGCCATGCGTGTGCCGGCGTTAGCAGCATCGCGGGGCCGCCCATCCACCGCAGGTGCGCCAGCGCCCGCACGGGCATGGGAATGAACCCTTGACTGCCGTAGTTGTGCTATGACGCTGCCGGGGACGGCGCATCAGGGCACGACGGGGCAACACGGGCATCAGCACGAAGCCGTCATGGCTGAAAGAGCGACATCAAAGAGCAATAACTAGACCGATCGAGCAGCTAGCGACGAGCTAGCCGAGCATCAGCGAAGCGCGGAGGACATGCCCAAAAAGGAAGGCGCCATCGAGATCGAGGGCACGGTAGTCGAGTCACTGCCTAATGCCTTCTTCCGCGTGGAGCTCGACAACGGGCATAAGGTTCTTGCTCACATCAGCGGCAAGATGCGGATGAACTACATCCGGATCCTGCCCGACGACCGGGTGGTCGTCGAGCTGAGCCCGTACGACCTGAGTCGCGGCCGGATCGTCTACCGGTACAAATAAGCGGTACGCGCGCCGAGCGCGAGAGGTCTACGACAGGAGAACCATGAAGGTCAAGCCGAGTGTGAAGAAGATCTGCAGTAAGTGCCGGATCATCCGCCGGCATGGTCGGGTGATGGTTATTTGCTCTGACCCGCGGCACAAGCAGCGGCAGGGCTAACGGCAAGGCACGTGCCGCACTCCGGCGGCCGGAAGGCTGACGGAGCACCCCCGGATGGAGGCCGGGGCCGCGTCGAGGGCACAGGCGCGGAGCGGTGCGCAGGACCTCCACAGGAGAAGGAGAGTTGCCCAGATGGCACGCCTGGTAGGCGTCGACTTGCCGCGAGAGAAGCGGCTGGAAGTCGCCCTCACCTACATCTACGGCATGGGCAGGACCCGCGCACTGGAGACGCTGAAGGCCACCGGCATCAGCCCGGACACGCGGGTCCACCAGATGACCGACGACGAGATCGTTCAGCTCAGGGACTGGATCGAGGCGAACTACAAGGTCGAGGGTGACCTTAGGCGCGAGGTCCAGGCCGACATCAGGCGCAAGGTCGAGATCGGCTGCTACCAGGGCCTGCGGCACCGCCGCGGCCTGCCGGTGCACGGTCAGCGCACGCAGACCAACGCCAGGACCCGCAAGGGCAGGAAGAAGACAGTGGCCGGCAAGAAGAAGGTCGGCAAGAAGTAGTCCGGGTTCAGTGCCTGGCCCGCGCAAGGCTGGTCAGGCACGCCGTCGGACCGATCACCTCCGGAGTTGACGAACAGGATGCCTCCTAAGAGCCGAACCGGCGTCAAGAAAGTACGCCGCAAGGAACGCAAGAACATCGCCCACGGGCACGCTCACATCAAGAGCACCTTCAACAACACCATCGTGTCGATTACCGACCCTGCGGGAAGCGTGATCTCCTGGGCCTCGTCGGGCCAGGTGGGCTTCAAGGGCTCGCGCAAGTCCACGCCCTTCGCCGCGCAGATGGCCGCAGAGGCTGCCGCCAGGCGCGCGATGGAGCACGGCATGCGCAAGGTCGACGTGTTCGTGAAGGGCCCGGGCTCTGGCCGCGAGACGGCGATCAGGTCGCTGCAGGCGACCGGCCTTGAGGTCGGCTCGATCCAGGACGTCACCCCGGTTCCGCACAATGGCTGCCGGCCGCCGAAGCGGCGCCGGGTCTGAGCCGGCAAGGAGTAAACGACAAAGATGGCTCGATACACCGGTGCTGACTGCAGGCTGTGCCGTCGCGAGAAGACCAAGCTGTTCCTCAAGGGTGCCAAGTGCGACTCGCCCAGGTGCCCGATCGAGATCCGCCCCTACCCGCCGGGCGAGCATGGCAGGAACCGGCCCAAGGAGAGCGAGTACCTGCTCCAGGTCAGGGAGAAGCAGAAGGCCCGCCGGATCTACGGCATCCTGGAGAAGCAGTTCGGCAACTACTACGAGGAAGCCACCAAGACCCGGGGCAAGACCGGTGAGGCGCTGCTGCAGATCCTGGAGAGCCGCCTCGACAACGTCGTGTACCGGGCTGGCTTCGCCAAGAGCCGCGACATGGCCCGCCAGATCGTCAGGCACGGTCACGTCCTGGTGAACGGCCGCAAGGTCGACATCCCCTCGTTCCGGGTCAGCCAGAGCGACATCGTCGAGATCGCCGAGAAGTCCCGCGAGCTGACGCCGTTCATCGTGGCGCGCGCGGAGGCCGGGGAGCGGCCGGTGCCGTCGTGGCTCGAGGTCATCCCTGACAAGATGCGAATCCTGGTCCACACGCTCCCGTCACGCGCGCAGATCGACACGAGCGTCCAGGAGCAGCTGATCGTCGAGTACTACTCGAAGTAACCGTCTTACCCTGGCCGGCCACGGGGGCCGGGCCGGGCACCTGGCGGCACCGCCCGCCAGCCCTAGTCGCCTGTCAAATAGCGGGCAGGCGGAAAGGACCGAACAATGCTGATCGCACAGCGACCCACCCTTACCGAAGAGCAGGTCAACGAATTCCGCTCGCGGTTTACCATCGAGCCGCTTGAGCCCGGCTTCGGGTACACGATCGGGAACTCCCTTCGCCGCACGCTGCTGTCGTCGATTCCCGGGGCGGCCGTCACGAGCATCAGGATCGAGGGCGTGCTGCACGAGTTCACGACCGTGCCTGGTGTCTCCGAGGACGTCACCGACATCATCTTGAACCTCAAGGAACTAGTCGTCTCCTCCGAGCACGACGAGCCGGTGCACATGTACCTGCGCAAGCAAGGCCCTGGAGTTGTCACGGCCGCGGACATCGCGCCGCCAGCCGGCATGGAGGTGCACAACCCTGAGCTGCACATCGCGACGCTGAACAGCAAGGGCAAGCTGGAGATGGAGCTGACCGTCGAGCGCGGTCGCGGCTACATCTCGGCTTCCCAGAACAAGCAGCCCGGCCAGGAGATCGGCCGCATTCCGATCGACTCGATCTACTCGCCGGTGCTCCGCGTCACCTACAAGGTGGAGGCCACCCGAGTCGAGCAGCGCACTGACTTCGACCGGCTCATCCTCGATGTCGAAACCAAGCCATGCATGCGGCCGCGCGACGCGGTGGCAAGCGCCGGGATGACGCTCGTCGAGCTGTTCGGCCTGGCCAGGGAGCTGAACCTGGAGGCGGAGGGCATCGACATCGGCCCGTCGCCGACGGACGCTGCGCTCGCGGCCGACCTCGCCCTGCCGATCGAGGAGCTGAACCTTACGGTTCGCTCCTACAACTGCCTGAAGCGCGAGGGGATCCACTCGGTCGGCGAGCTCGTCGCCCGCAGCGAGCAGGATCTGCTCGACATCCGCAACTTCGGCGCGAAGTCGATCGAGGAAGTGAAGCAAAAGCTCGTCGACATGGGCCTGTCGCTCAAGGACTCCCCGCCCGGATTCGATCCGGGTTCCGCCGCTGACAGTTACGGCGCGGACGATGACGACAGCTACGTCGAGACTGAGGAATACTGACCTGGCCGGGTAACCGGCCGGCGGCAAGTGCGGCCAACGAGCGCGGCAGGTAGTCGCGCGATACCGAGGAGAGTCTTTCGATGCCCACGCCCACCAAGGGTCGCCGAATGGGCGGCAGCGCAGCTCACCAGCAGCACATGCTGGCGAACCTCGCCACGGCGCTGTTCGAGCACGGCAAGATCACGACGACCGAGTCGCGCGCTCGCCGGCTGCGGCCAGTCGCCGAGCGCCTGATCACCTTCGCCAAGCGAGGTGACCTGCACGCCAGGCGGCAGGTCCTGACCGTCGTGACCGACAAGACCGTCGTCAAGACCCTCTTCGACGAGATCGGGCCGAGCTACGCCACGCGCGAAGGCGGTTACACGCGGATCACCAAGGTGGGCCCGCGGAAGGGCGACAATGCCGCGATGGCCGTGATCGAGCTCGTCCGCGAGGGCGGCGAGGTGAAGCCACCGCGTCGTCGCGCCCGGCGGCCGCAGCCCGCGTCGGCTGGCAGCGGCGCGGCTGTAGCTGCCGCTGCGGCGCAGGACGAGTCAGCCGAGGCGGTCGCGGACGAAGACGCCGCGGCACAGGAGGAGTACGACGCCACTGACGCCGAGGCGGAGTACGAGGATGCCGAAGACGAGTCGGACGAGGACGACCAGGACGAGGACGAGTCGGACGAGGACGACGACGAGACCGCGGACGAGGAAGACGACGTGACCGAGGCTGCGGACGACACCGACGCCGAGTAGCCAGCCGGCTCGGGACGGCGCGGCAGCGGCGGGCGCCGTCCGGCTCAGGATTGATCTCGCCTATGACGGCGCCGAATTCCATGGCTGGGCCGAGCAGCCCGGCGTACGGACGGTCGAGGGCGTTCTGCAGGGCGCGCTCGGCACGGTCCTGCGGACCCAAGAGACGCCAGCCCTGACCGTCGCAGGGCGGACCGATGCTGGCGTCCATGCTCGCGGCCAGGTCGCCCACGCCGACGTCGCAGAGGACGCCTGGGCACCTGCAGCCACGGTGGCCTTGCGCCGCCTGAACGGCGCACTGCCCGCCGACATCCGGGTGCACGCGATCACCGTGGCGCCGGATGGATTCGATGCCAGGTTCTCCGCGCTGTGGCGCCGTTACTCCTACCGGGTCAGCGATGGCCCGGGCGCCGCCGACCCTGTGCGCCGCCGCGACACCCTATGGCATCGCTGGCCGCTCGATGTCGGGCTGATGAATCAGGCCGCACTGGCATGCCTGGGCGAGCACGACTTCGCGGCTTTCTGCCGGCCCCGGCCAGGCGCGAGCACGATCAGGGAGCTGATCAGGCTTGACTGGCATCGGGCCGAGTCGGGGATCGTGACCGGGACCGTGGTCGCCGACGCCTTCTGCCACAACATGGTCAGAGCGCTCACCGGAGCCCTGCTCGCCGTTGGCGACGGCAGGAAGCCACCACGCTGGATGGCCGACGTGCTTGCCGCCAGGGTGCGGGATCCCGCCGTCACCGTGGCGCCACCCCATCCGCTGTGCCTGGAAGAAGTCGGCTACCCGCCGGACGTGCTGCTGGCCGAACGGGCTCACCTCACGCGGCGGCTCAGAGGCGCCTGAGAGGCGCCTGAGCCCGGCTCGCCGCCTGGGCCGCATTGGCCAAGGCGGCGGCGTGGCAGTTCAGGCTCGGGAACCAGTCCCTCAGGCGGTCGACCCAGGCGACGGCGTCGGCATGGGCTTCCCGAAGGCCATCCGGTAGCTGAGATCCACGTTCGCGGTCTTGGCGATGAGCAGGTTCATGAACGCGTCCAGGCGGCTGCGCTGGCTCTTCGGCGCCTGCAGGCCCGTTGTCTCGGCCCACACGATCACCAGGTAGTGACCTTTGACGATGGCCTCGTCAACGCCTGTTCCCTGACCGATCTTGGCGGCCAGCCCTGCTTTGGACTGCAGCGGGGCCACGAAGTTGTTGTGCCCCACCTTGCTTGCCGCCAGGCTCGCGCCCTTGACAGTGTCGAGGTTGAAAACCCCGATCGTTGCCATCAGCTTCAGGGACTTTGCCAGGTAGGTGCCGCGCACTGCCTGGTTGCAGCCCGCATGCTTGACGGCTGCCTGCACGGCAGCCCCGATCAGGGCACCGCCGCAGGCGGACGTGATCTTCGTCTTTACCCGGTCGTAGACGTCGCCGCTGCTCCTGAACGAGTACGGGTACAACTCGTGCGCAGTGAGCGGGACGGAGTCGGTGGACCTGCTGCCGATGTACCCCCACTTGCCCGGAGGCGGCTTCGACGCGGCTGGCGTGTGCGTGACCTTCCTCGGCGGCTTGCGGCCAGCCGTGGTCCCGCTCGGGCTGCCTGGGTTGGAGGTCAGCACCAGGATCGTCGTGCCCCCGACGATGATCACGACGGCGGCAACGATGGCGAGCCACACATGATGCCGCTTCGGCTGGGAGCGGTTACCGCCACGGCTAGGCCCGGCCGTCCGCCTGCCGCCAGTGCCGGCTGGCTTGCGCTCGGCGGGATCGCCGAGCGGGCCACGCTCCCGGACCGGAACCGACCCGCCGACGGCGGCACGCGATGTCTCGGGGGCCGCCGCAGCGGCCGGGCCTGACCTGGACGCCGACGCCCGGGAGCGCACTGGCGACTCAGCGGATCGGGACTCCGGTCCGGCCGGTGACCGCGAGCCCGACGCCTTGCCCAACACCGGATCCTTGATCGCCGGGATCGAGTGGTTTGTGTCGAACTCGTCCGGCGTGATCGTCGCGGCGATCTGGCCGGACGAGTCTGCTGGTGCACCACCGCGGGCCCAGCCCCCCGCGCCGCGCCGGTCTGCCGGGGACCGGTTCCAGGGAGCGAACGGTCCCGGCGGGTAGACCGGCATAGGGTCGCCGGGCGCCGGGGGGAACCCGCGGATCGCGTTCAGCGCAGCCGGAGCTGGCTGCGTGCTCCAGCGGGTCAGGCTTGCGTTAGACCACGGGTCGTCTGCCTCTGCCTCGGCAGACCAGGCCTCGCCGTCGCGAACGGGGTCGTCTAGCCAGGTCGCGTCGGCTGGCTCGCTGGCGTAGTCGGCGGGATCGTACTCAGCGCCGCCCGAGGGCTGCTCGGCCGCGTGGCTCTGGCCAGCGCTGGCGGGGGCCGCTCCGGCATGGCTCACGCGGTAGGCAGGGGTGAACAGGGAAGAGCCGCCATTCTCGTCGGCTTGGGTTGGCGTTTGCGGGCTTGCCGCACGCTGTCGGCGAGTCGCAGACCCGCCAGGCGCTCTGTCACCTGCATTCCGCATGCCGTGAGCGTACCGTTATGGCGCGGCTAGCGAGTCAGGGTAGCTTGATTCCCAGACGCGGAGACTGGCCAGAATCGGGACATAAGCCCGGGTAGGCTACGTTATCGCAGGTGCTTTTGACCATGGACGGCAATAGCCGGTATCCTTGCGGGGCGTCCATGTGCGCTAGGCATGCCCGCGTGCCCGCTGAGCGGGCCGGTAGCTGCCACCAGCGCTGCGGATATCCCGCGCCAGGCCGAAGACCCGGCGAGGGCTCAACCATCAGGACTCACACGCGAAGGTCATGACTGTGCGCACTTTCAGCCCGAAGGCCGCCGACGTCCAGCGACAGTGGCATGTCATCGACGCGTCCGACGTCGTTCTCGGCCGGCTGGCCAGCCAGGCTGCCGTCTTGCTACGCGGCAAGCACAAGCCGATCTTCGCGCCGCACGTCGACACCGGGGACTTCGTCATCATCGTGAACGCCTCGAAGGTCGCCCTGACCGGAAACAAGCTGCGGGACAAGCGCGCCTACCGCCATTCCGGCTACCCGGGCGGCATTCGCGCCGTCGCCTACCGCGACCTCATGGCCACCAGCCCGGAGCGCGCGGTGACCAAGGCCGTCAAGGGCATGCTCCCCAAGAACACGCTGGGCAGGCAGATGCTCAGCAAGCTGAAGGTATACGCAGGCCCCGAGCACCCGCACCAGGCCCAGAAGCCGGTGCCGTTCGAGATCACGCAGATCTCCCAGCAGGCAAGCGACCAGGCGGCGAAGTAACCAACGCGGTCGGCGGCGTGAGCGGCGAGCCGATCAGGAAGCACGAGGAAGACACCGTGGCTGAGCCCACAGAGGCACCGGAGATCGCGGGCGAAGAGACCGACGAGTCCGGCGAGTACCTGTCGCAGTACACCACAGAGACCGGCGACGCGGCGGCCGCGCCAGCGAAGCCTGCCGTGCGCAAGCCCGTCGTGACGGGTCACGCCCTCGGCACCGGGCGCCGCAAGGAGGCGATCGCCCGGGTCCGGGTGATGCCAGGGACAGGCCAGTGGCTGATCAACGGCCGCACCATGGACGTCTACTTCCCGAACAAGGTCCACCAGCAGCTGATCAGCGAGCCGCTGGTCACGCTGGGCGCCGAGGGCCAGTTCGACATCGTCGCGCGGATCAGCGGCGGCGGCGTGACCGGCCAGGCCGGCGCGCTCCGGCTGGGCATCGCCAGGGCGCTTGTGCTTGTCGACCCGTCCAGCCGGCCCTCGCTCAAGCGCCTCGGGTTCCTGACCAGGGACGCCAGGATCAAGGAGCGCAAGAAGGCTGGCCTGAAGAAGGCGCGCAAGGCGCCGCAGTACTCCAAGCGCTGACGTGGCGCCCGCCGGGCCGCGACCCCGCGGCGGCGGCGGCGCAGGTGCCAGCGGTCCGGCGTGCCGGGCATTGACCCGCGTCGGAAATGATGCAAGGGCACCGGTTCTACTGGGAACGTCAGTGCGGGGGTGCCATCCATGGGTCGGCTGTTCGGTACGGACGGAGTGCGCGGAGTCGCCGGGAGCGAGCTTGATGCACCGCTTGCGATGAGCCTGGCGGCCGCAGCCGCCCACGTGCTCGGCGGCACCCGGCCTACCGCTCAGCCCGCTGACCCTGCCCGGCAAGAGGGCTCGCCCGCGCCCCGGGTACCCTCCCCGGACGGGCCACCAGCGTCAGCCGAGGCTGACCGGGCGCAGCAGGAATGGGCGGGCCTGGAGTGGCTGCGGGTAGGGGAGCGGCCGCTGGCAGTCGTCGGCCGTGACTCCCGTGCATCGGGTGAGTTCCTTGAGGCAGCAGTTGTCGCCGGGCTTGCCGGGAGCGGCGTCGACGTCCTCCGGCTGGGGATCATCCCGACCCCGGCAGTGGCCTACCTGACCGAGGCCCTCGGAGCCGACTTCGGCGTCATGCTGTCAGCGAGTCACAATCCCGCGCCCGACAACGGCATCAAGTTCTTCGCCAAAGGCGGCCTCAAGTTGCCCGACGACGTCGAGGACGAGATCGAGGCTCGGATGACTGAGCAAGCCGGCGAGCCCGGCGCCAGGGGAGTACCCCAGGGCGGGTTCGGCCGGGTCAGCGATGCCGCCGACGAGATTGAGCTCTACCTGGCGCACCTGCTGCGCACGGTCGGGATCCGGCCCGACCTGGATGTCGCGTCCGGGCCGCTGGACGGCATGCGCGTCGTAGTCGACTGCGCGCATGGCGCAGCGTTCGGCCTCGCGCCGCAGCTGCTGACCGCGGCAGGCGCCGAGGTGCTCGCCATCGGAGTCGAGCCAGACGGCCTGAACATCAACGCCGGCTACGGCTCGACCAGTCTTGGCGCATTGCAGCGTGCCGTGCTGGAGAACGGCGCGCATGCGGGCATCGCCTATGACGGGGACGCGGACAGGTGCCTGGCAGTCGATGATGCGGGCCAGGTCATCGATGGCGACCAGATCCTGGCCATCCTCGCGCTCGCGCTGCACAGCTCGGGCCGGCTGGCCGGCGGTACGGTCGTCGCGACCGTCATGGCCAACCTCGGCTTCCGCAGGGCCATGAGCGAAGCGGGGATCGAGCTGGTCGAGACTCCGGTCGGCGACCGGCACTTGCTCGCTGCGATGCTCGACGGGAGCTACGTTCTCGGCGGAGAGCAGTCCGGTCACGTGATCATGCTCGATCACAGCAGAACCGGCGACGGCATGCTAACAAGCCTTCAGCTTCTGGTCACGGCCGCCGAAAGCGGCAGGCCGCTGAGCGAGCTGGCTCAGGTGATGACCAAGTACCCGCAAGTGCTTGTCAACGTGCGGGGCGTGAGCAAGTCCAAGGTCGCCCAGTCTGGGGACATCGCGAACGCCGTCGAGCACGCCAAGGCGGAGCTTGGCGAGTCGGGCCGGGTGCTGGTCAGGCCGAGCGGTACCGAGCCGGCGGTGCGGATCATGGTCGAGGCGGTCGACTCTGGCCAGGCCCAGCAGATTGCCGACCGGCTGGCCGACGCGGTTCGTAGCGCCGGCTAACCCGCGCCCGCTGGCACTGCGCGGGCTAGCCGCAGCTCCGGCTGGCGCGTACGTCGGCCCCACTTCGCAGCCAGTTGTCGGTGCGGAATCCTTGGAATGGGTAAGCGGACATCAGCCGGTCAGCGAGGTGAGCGATGAGGACCGCTTATGCGGTGAGTGAGGTCAGGTCAGCTGAGTCCGCGCTGATGGCGCTGGTACCTGAGGGTGCCCTCATGCAGCGGGCCGCAGCCGGATTGGCGTCGGTCTGCGCCAGCCTGCTCG
>JASHXW010000594.1 GCA_030043395.1 Streptosporangiaceae bacterium | reverse complement strand
TCCGACGAGCCGATCGCGTCGGTGATCACCACGTTCGGCAGCGCGGCGAAGGCCGCGTCCTTGACGCTCTGGGAGAACAGCGCGCCGTTCGACGACAGCGAGAGGACCGATGACGCGTCGTACCCGCCATCGGCAAACGCCTCGATCAGCGGCCTGGCCATGGCGTCGCCGACGACCACGAGCACGTTCACCTTGTGCCGCCCGACCGCGCGCCACACTTCGTGCGGATCGAAGTGCGCGAGCAGCACGACCGTGTCGCCGGTGAAGAAGCTCATCAGCGTCGTCCACTGGGCGCTGCCGTGGATCAGGGGCGCCACGCAGAGCTTGACCATGCCGGGCCCGTTCGCGGTGGTGCGCGATTGCGCCCACTCGTCGGGCAGCGGCTCTCCGGTCATGAAGTCGATGCCGCCGCCCAGCGTCCGCCAGACATCCTCCTGCCGCCACAGCACGCCCTTGGGGTAACCAGTGGTGCCGCCGGTATAGAGCAGGTAGATGTCGTCGCCGGAGCGCGGCCCGAAGTCGCGCTCCGGCGCCGCGGAGGCAAGCGCCTCGTCGTAGGGCGTTCCGGGAACAGCGGCATCGGCTTCGGCCGGGCTCGCGTCGTCGATCACCACGACTCCCCGCACGCCGGGCGAGTCGGCCAGCACGACGCTGACCAAGGGCGCGAACTGCCGGTCGTAGACCAGGGCGACGAGGTCGGCGTCGGTGAACATGTACCGCAGCTCACCTTCGACGTACCGGTAGTTGATATTGACGGTCCTGGCGCGCAGCTTGTAGGTGGCAATCAGCGTCTCGATCGCTTCGAGCGAGTTCCGCGCATAGAGCCCGACGTGATCGCCGGGACCGACCCCGAGGCTAGCGAGATGGTGCGCGAGCCGGTTCGTCCGCTCATCCATCTCGCGGTAGGTCACCCGCCGGTCGCCGCAGGCTACGGCGATCCGGTCGGGAACCGCATCCGCCGCATGCTCGAACAGGTCGGCGATGTTGAGAGCCATGGGACGAAACTAGAACCTGTTACTGTTCTGGCACAAGCCCGACCGATCAGGAGATGCGATGTCCGAGCAGGCAGCGGCGGCCGCGGAAAATGCCGAGCCGCCGCACGCGCTGATCGAGCGCCGGGACCACGTGCTGATCGTCACGATGAACCGCCCGCACGCCAGGAACGCGATCAGCGGGCCGATGATGGCCCTGCTGAGCCGGGCCTGGAACGAGATCGACACCGATCCGGACATCAGGGCCGCGATCCTCACCGGAGCCGACGGCGCGTTCTGCTCCGGCGCTGACCTGAAGGCCATGACGGCGTCGCACCCGGGAGACTCCTTCTCCAGCGGGGCGATGGACATGTCCGTTATCGACGGCCTGCTCAAGGGACGCCGGCTCACTAAGCCGCTGATCGCGGCGGTTGAGGGGCCGGCGATCGCCGGCGGCACCGAGATCCTGCAAGCCACCGACATCAGGATCGCCGGCGCGAGCGCGCGTTTCGGCATCTCCGAGGCCCGCTGGGGCTTGTTCCCGCTCGGCGGGTCGGCCGTCCGCCTAGTCCGCCAGATCCCCTACACGATCGCCGCCGACCTGCTGCTCACCGGCAGGCATATCACTGCGGAAGAGGCCCTGCGGATCGGGCTGATCGGCCAGGTCGTCCCCGACGGCGAGGCGCTGACCAGGGCGCTCGAGGTCGCCGAGATGATCGCGGCGAACGGCCCGGTCGCGGTCCAGGCCATCCTGCGCACGATCAGGCAGACCGAAGGCATGGCCGAGAACGAGGCGTTCGCGGTCGAGTCGCGGATCGGCATGGAGGTCTTCATGTCCGACGATGCCAGGGAGGGCCCGTGCGCCTTCGCGGAGAAGCGCAAGCCCACCTTCCGCGGGGTCTAGCTGCCGCTCCGTCCACCCCACCACCTCGCACTTACCTCTCGTTAGGACTGCGGTCCTCGGACTTGCCCCCTCCTTGGTCACGGCGATCTTCGCGTCCGGGGACAAAATTGCGACCAACAAGGAGGTAAGTGATCCAAAGAGGGGGCAAGCACATCGCGACGCCCCAGCTGAGGCCGGAGGGCTAGGGACATTGGTGCCATTAAGCGCCATACTTGCTGAATGGTGAACTCTGCTCGACAGCCGCATGACGCGCAGACGGGATTCAATCCGTCCGTCAACGGGTTCGCGTTCACGAACTCCTGGCCATCCGCTCCTGCAGTGACCATCCCGACCCCGTTCGGCACGATCGGCATCGGCAACGCGAAGAACGGGCTGTGCGGCGGAATGGTGTTCGCGGCGCAGGACTACTGGGTGGCTGGGCAGACCCCGCCGAGCCAGCGGCCAGCGCCGGGCACGCCGCTGTACAAGTACATCGTCCAGCGGCTGATCGACTCCTGGCATGTCCCGGCCGGAGTCGCGCAGTACTACCTGTGGATGACCCTGCCGGACGCGGACGTGTCAGTCAGCCTGCTCGGCCAGACGATCGTCGTGCAGCACGGCGTCTCGTGGCGAACCATCGAGCAAAACTGGCCGCTGATCAAGGCCAGCCTGGACTCCGGCGTCCCGGCCGCCCTGGGAGTCGTCACCGTTGCCTCGTCGAACCCCGCGGACCTCGGCCAGAACCATCAGGCGCTGGCGTGCGCATACACCCAGACCGGCAGCGAGGTCAGCATGCAGGTCTACGACCCGAACTCCGGCCAGGCCGACGACGTCCGCATCAGATTCGACACCTCCGCGCCGCAGTCGGCGACGACGTTCGAGAACAATCTCAACATCGAGCAGCCAATTCGCGGTTTCTTCCTGGAGGCCTACTCGCCGGAAACCCCGCCGGGTTAGCTACGGGAAGCCGCGCGAGCGCGGCTCGCAGACTCCGCGACTGCCCAGAAACTAGAACGCGTTCTAGCCTTGTCGGCACAACAGAAACATGTTTCACTTCCATGCGTGAGCCAGCCCCTGCATGCTCCGCTGGAGATCTCCTTCGATTACACGCGTTCACTGGGCCCGACTCTGAGCGAGTTCGCCACCGGGCTCGCCGGACGGCGATTCCTCGCAGCCAGGGGGGCGGACGGCCGGATCCACTGCCCGCCGTTCGAGTTCGACCCGGTGACCGGTGCCGCGCCGGCCGACCTCGTCGAGGTCGGGCCTATCGGCACGGTCGTGACCTGGACCTGGACTGACCGGCCCCTGGACGGGCAGCCGCTGCGGCAGCCGTTCGGCTGGGCGCTGATCAGGCTCGACGGAGCGGACACCGCGATGCTGCACGCCGTCGACGCCGGCTCAGCCGAGCGGATGCGGACCGGGATGCGCGTCCGGCCCCGCTGGGCCGATCAGGCAGGCTCGGGCATCACCGACGTCGCCTGCTTCGAGCCCGCCGACCACGAACAGGCCGCCAACCACGAACAGCCCGCGGGCGACGAACGGCCTGCGGGCGACCAGCAGGCCACCGGATCGCAGATCGACGAGCCGGGGGCCGTATCCATGGTCACGACCCCCGTGCGCCTCAGCTATGACCACACGGTCTCCCCTGGAGAGGAAAGCTACCTCCGCGCACTCGCTGAAGGACGCCTGGTCGGCCAGCGCTGCCCAGCCTGCGGCAAGGTGTACCTGCCGCCGCGCGGCGCCTGCCCGGTCGACGGGGTGCCGACGCGAGAGGAAGTCGAGCTGCCAGATACCGGGATAGTGACCACCTTCTGCGTGGTGAACGTCCCGTTCCACGGACAGACGTTCCCCTCCCCCTACGTGGCGGCCTCGGTGCTGATCGACGGTGCGGACATCGCCATCCAGCACCTGATACTCGGCTGCCCGACCGACGACGTCCGCATGGGCATGCGGGTTCGCGCCGTCTGGAGCCCGCGCGAGCAGTGGGCCATCGGCGGGCACAACATCGATCACTTCGAGCCGACCGGGGAGCCGGACGCGCCCTACGACTCCTACGCCCACCACTTGTGAACCAAGGACGCTCGACATGACAGACGTCGCCGTGATCGGCTTCGCGCAGGCGCCCGGCGAGCGGCACTCGCCCGCCACGACCAACGGCGTCGAGATGCTCGTCCCGATCTTCCACGAGGTGTTGCAGGCCACCGGGCTAACCAAGGACGACATCGGCTTCTGGTGCTCGGGCTCGTCGGACTACCTGGCCGGGCGCGCGTTCTCGTTCGTATCCGCGGTCGACGCGATCGGCGCGTTCCCGCCGGTCATGGAATCGCACGTGGAGATGGACGGCGCCTGGGCGCTGTACGAGGCCTGGGTGAAGATCCTCACCGGCGAGGCCGAGATCGCGCTGGCCTACGGCTTCGGCAAGTCCTCGGCCGGCCTGCTCCGCCGCGTGCTCGCGCTGCAGCTTGACCCGTACCTCCTCGCGCCGCTGTGGCCGGACTCGGTCGCGATAGCGGCCCTGCAGGCCAGGCTCGGGATCGAGGCTGGCCTGTGGACCGAGGCGGACATGGCCGACGTCGCCGTCCGTTCTCGCCTTTCAGCGGTAACAAATTCCCGGGCGCTCATCGCCGGCCACGACTCGCCGGACGACCTGCTCAGCCAGCCATATGTCGCCGACCCGCTGCGGGCGCACGACTGCGCGCCGGTCACCGACGGGGCAGCTGTCGTCATCCTGGCGGCAGGCGAGCGAGCTCGCGAACTGTGCGAGCGGCCGGCCTGGATCACGGCGTTCGAGCACCGGGTCGACTCCGCTGAACTGGGCGCGCGCGACCTGACCAGCTCGCCGTCGGCGGCTGCCGCCGGAGCCGCGGCGAGTGCCAGCCGGGCCAGCGTCGCCGAGTTGCACGCGCCGTTCACCCATCAGGAGATCATCCTGCGCCGTGCGCTCGGGCTGGACGGCGACGCGGCTGTCAACCCGTCAGGCGGCGCGCTGTGCGGGAACCCCATGTTCGCCGCCGGGCTGGCCAGGATCGGCTACGCCGCCGAGCAGATCATGTCCGGTGCCGCCGACGTGGCCCTGGGTCACGCGACCAGCGGGCCTGCCCTGCAGCAGAACATCGTCTGCCTCATGGAGGCCCGATGATCCAGACCGAGCCCGCCCTGCGGAGGCCAGCGGCATGACGAAGCGACGAGTGGCAGTGCTGGGGACGGGACAGACTCACCACCGCAGCAAGCGGACGGACGTCTCGATCGCGGGCCTCTGCCGCGAGGCGGTCGATCGCGCGCTCGCCGACGCCGGGCTGACCGCCGACCAGGTCGATGCGGTCGTCGTCGGCAAGGCGCCTGACTTGTTCGAAGGCGTGATGATGCCCGAGCTGTACCTGGCCGATGCGCTTGGTGCCGTCGGCAAGCCGCTGCTGCGGGTGCACACGGCAGGATCGGTCGGCGGCGCGACCGGCGTCGTCGCCACGAGCCTGATCCAGGCCGGGATACACCGGCGGGTACTCGCGGTCGCGTTCGAGAAGCAGTCCGAGTCGAACGCCATGTGGGCGTTGTCGATCACGCCGCCGTTCGCCATGCCGGTGCTGGCCGGCGCTGGCGGCTATTTCGCGCCGCACATCCGGTCCTACATCCGCCGGTCGGGAGCGCCGACGCACGTCGGCGCCATGGTGGCGGCCAAGGACCGGCGCAACGGCGCGCTCAACGAGTACGCCCACCTGCGGCAAGCCGACCAGACGATGGAGAAGGTGCTGGCGTCGCCCATGCTGTGGGACCCGGTTCGCTACGACGAGACCTGCCCGTCCTCGGACGGCGCCTGCGCCATCGTGCTCGGCGACCAGGCGGCCGCCGAGGCGTCCGGCCAGCCGGTCGCCTGGATCAGGGCGACGTCGATGCGCACCGAGCCGACGATGTTCTCCGGCAAGGACAACGTGAACCCGCGTGCCGGGGCGGACGCGGCGGCGGCGCTGTGGCACGCGGCCGGCATCGCGAACCCGGCGGACGCGATCGACGCGGCCGAGATCTACGTGCCTTTCTCCTGGTTCGAGCCGATGTGGCTGGAGAATCTCGGCTTCGCGGCCCCCGGGCAGGGCTGGCGGATGACCGCGGCCGGCGACACCGAGATCACTGGCGCGCTGCCGGTGAACCCGTCGGGCGGCGTGCTCAGCTCCAATCCGATCGGGGCATCGGGGCTACTGCGCTTTGCCGAGTCGGCGATGCAGGTGATGGGCAAGGCTGGCGAGCACCAGGTTCCCGGCGCCCGGACCGCGCTCGGGCACGCCTACGGCGGCGGGTCCCAGTACTTCTCCATGTGGGTGGTCGGCGACACACCGGACTAGGGGTATGACCTCCGCAAGAGCGCGACGGAGGCGATACACATGCGCAAGTACCTGTTCCTAGCCTGCACCGCGGTGATGGCGCTGCTCCTGGCCTTGTCCGCGGCACCCGCGTCGGCGTCGACCGTGGACGTCCTGACAACCGGGAAGGTCGGCGGCACCAACGTCAAGACCGGGGCGGTCCTGAAAGCGAGCCTGAAGTCCGGCACGACCGGCGACTTCTACGAGTCCTCGTCCGGCACCACAGGCGTCAAGTGCAGCAAGTCGAGCTTCAAGGTCAGCGTGACCAGCAATCCGGCAAAACCCGGCACCGCGAAGGAATCGCTGACGTCCCAGAGCTTCTCAAGCTGCACGAGCAACGTCGCCGGGGTGAACAGCGTCAAGAGCGTGACGCTGCAGAATCTGCCTTACACCACCACCGTCAGCGACTCCACCGGGATCCCGGTCAAGGTGTCGGGGACAAGCTCGAGCAAGCCACTGAAGACCTCGGTCGTGCTCAGCACCATCCTGGGGTCGGTCACGTGCGTCTACACCGCGAAGAGCATCTCGGGCAAGGGCTCCAATACCGGCAATACGCTCAGCTTCTCCAAGCAGAAGTTCAGCAAGTCCTCTGGCCCGTCGCTGTGCTTCAGCGCTGGGTACTTCACGGCGACCTACGGCCCGCTGACCGACTCCAGCGTCAGCGGCAGCCCGAAGATCTTCGTCAACTAGCTGCCGGGCGGTGCCGGGCGGAAACGCCCGGCACCGCACCAGCTCGCTAGGGGTTCAGCGTCTTGGTGAGCAGCCAGCGACTGCCGTTCCAGTGCTCGGCCAGGGTCTGCTGGGCACCGGTTACGCCAACCGCGATGCAGCTTGACCCGCTTGTGCAGGAGATCCCGTACAGCTCGTCGAACGCCGGACTAGGAGCTGGGACCTTCCGAAGCGCCCAGGCCTTGCCGTTCCAGAACTCCGCGAGCACGGCCGTCCCGCCCGAGCTGGCCTGATAGCCGCCGACGCCCTGGCACAGGGACGCCGACGCGCACGACACGCCGCTCAGGCGCGCCTGGATCCGCTGGCCGGAGTTGACGGTACGGCTGACAGCCCAGGCCGAGCCATTCCAGACCAGCCCGGCCGTGCCGGTCGGCTTGCGCGGACCACCCGCGAACAGGCTGCTGCCGACGGCCACGCATCGCGCGCGCGTGCAGGAGACTGCCGCCATCTGCCGGGCACCGCCAGGGTTTGCCTGGACCGTCCACGAGCTGCCGTTCCACCGCTCGGTGAGCGGGCTATACGTGCTGCCCGCGCTGGTGTTGTAAGCGCCGACCGCTGTGCAGTTCGTCGCGGACGGGCACGAGATTCCGGCGAGTTCGCCGAACGTGGCTCCGGGCGACGGAGTCGCCTGGACTTGCCAGGAACTGCCGTTCCACGTCTCGGACAGCGTGGACCGCGTGCTGCCGGCAGAGTCACTGCCGACGGCGACGCAGTTATCCGTGGCGGTGCAGGACACCGCCTGCAGCGTTCCGGCCTGACTGGTGCTCAGCAGCCTCCAGGACGAGCCGTCCCATTGCTCGGCCAGCGTCTGCGGGCTGCCCGACACGTCGTAATATCCGACGGCGACGCAGTTGCCGATGGCCGGGCAGGACACCGACGTCAGCACGTTGACCTGGGCGCCAGGTTCCGCCGGGGACAGCACGCTCCAGCTATGCCCGTTCCAGTGCTCCGCCAGCGCTGACAGCACGTCGCCCTGTCCCACGTAGTCGCCAACGGCGACGCAGTCGGTCGTGGTGCGGCACGACACTGCTGAGAATCCCGCGTTCGGATCACCCTGGGTGAAGGTCCGCTCGACCGACCAGCTGGCGCCGTTCCACCGCTCAGCCAATGTGAACTGGGCACCCGAGGCGTCGTTGTAGTTCCCGACGGCCATGCACCCGGACAGCGACCAGCAGGCGATCTTGTACAAGGTAGCGCCCGAATCGCCCGGGCTGGCGATCGTCAGCGACTGCCAGGAGGTGCCGTTCCAGGTCATCGCCAGGCTGCCACCAACCACGACGCAGTCGTTCGCCTCCGGGCACGACACCCCGTACAGGGCGCCGTCGGTTGTCGGAATGCTGAGCTGGGTCCAGGTACTGCCGTTCCAGCCATCGACCAGGACGCATCCGTTGCAGTACGGATCCTCCTCCTCGTACCACCCGACCGCGACGCAGTTCTTGGCGGTAGCGCACGCGATGTCCTCCAGGCCGGATATCGACGGGGTCTGCGGCGTGGCAACCTCGGCCCAGCTCGTGCCGTTCCAGGTCACGGCAAAGGGGAAGTTAGCCGTCTCGTCGTCGGTTCCCGAAGCTCCGACAGCCTGGCAGTAGCTGCGGCTCGGGCAGGCAACCTGGGCCAGTTCGCAGAAGGGCCCGCAGTCATCTTGCGGGGTCGTCAGCTTGCGCCAGGCGTGACCATTCCACAACGCCGACACATTCGAGGTGCCGGCGGAGTTCGTTCCGACCGCCATGCAGAAGGACGTGGCGCGGCAAACGACGCTGGAGAGGGCGTCGCCGGCCAGGGCGCTGGGCTCCTTGAGCTCCTTCCAGGTGTGGCCGGTCCACTCGTCCGTGACGTTTCCGACAGCGACGCAGAAGGCCTTACTTAGGCAAGACACGTCCGACAAGCCGCTGCCCGGCACGCCGCCGAGTACGCGCCACGCATGGCCATCCCAGATCTGGGCCGCAGAGACTTGCGAGCCAGCGGCGTCGTCGTAGTTACCGACCGCGACGCAGTAGGTTGCGCTCAGGCACGAGAGGCCGCCAAGAAGGGCGTGGGCGGGCGCCTGATTCCAGCCTGTGCTGAACGACGGACTCACCGGGCTGGCCGACCGGGCCGTCCTGGCTGCCTGCGGCACTCCCCCAGGGTGAGCCATTCCGGCCGCAGCGTACGCCCCGGCGCCCGTCACGGCGAATGCCAGGCTGGCAGCCGTGACAGCACTAGCGACTACCAAGACGAACCTGACAGCTGACCGCGCTGCACCCATGACCCGCTCCCGTCCGGCGCCGTGCTCGGCCAGGTCTGCCGGGGACAGCGCCCAGCCGTCGATACCATTTCGACGCGCGATTACGCGTGCGGGTTTACAGCGCAGATGCCGCTTAGACGTAGCTCACTGGCAGCCGCTTGATTCCGTTCAGCCAGCCGGAGCGCAGTCGCTCCGCGTCCCCTGTCCTGCGGATGTTCGGCATGGCGTCAGCGATCGCGTTGAAGATCAGGTCGATCTCGAGCCTGGCCAGGTTCACGCCGACGCAGTAGTGCGCGCCGGTGCCGCCGAAGCCCAGGTGCGGGTTGGGGCTGCGCAGGATGTCGAACCGCCCGGGCTCGTCGAAGACTTCCTCGTCGAAGTTGGCGGACCGGTAGAACAGCCCGATCCGCTGGCCCTTCTTGATCTCCTGGCCGCCCAGCACGGTGTCCGCCTTCGCCGTGCGCTGGAACGCGGTCACCGGAGTGGCCCACCGGACGATCTCATCGGGTGCGGTCTCGGGCCGCTGAGCGCGGTACAGCTCCCACTGGGCGGGGTGGTCGAAGAAGGCGAGCATGCCATGCGAGATCGCGTTCCGCGTGGTCTCGTTGCCAGCCACGGAAAGCAAGATCATGAAGTAGCCGAACTCGTCAGAGGACAGGTGGCCGCCGTCGATCTCGGCGTTGACGAGCTTGGTGACGATGTCGTCGCGCGGGCACTGCCTGCGGTCCTCGGCCATCCCCATCGAGTAGCCGACCAGCTCGGCTGCCGCCAGCTGGCTGGCGTCGGCGAATTCCGGGTCGTCGTAGCCGATCATCATGTTCGACCACTCGAAGATCTTCTTCCGGTCCTCCTGCGGAACGCCGATCAGGTCGGCGATGGCCTGCAAGGGCAGCTCGCACGCAACGTCGGCGACGAAGTCGCCGGTGCCCTCATCGATAGCCGCCCGGACGATCCGCTGCGCGCGCTCGGTGAGCGCCTCGCGCAAGTTGCCGATCGCCCGGGGCGTGAATCCCCGCGAGATGATCGAGCGCAGCTTGGTGTGCTGGGGCGGGTCGATGTTGAGCATGATCAGGCGCTGCAGCGACAGTGACTCCTCGGTCTGCACCTCGCCCTGCCGGATGATGGCGGTGTTCTCCCAGCTTCCGAACAGGTCGCTATTCCTGGAGATCTCCACTATGTCGGCGTGCCCGGTGACCACCCAGTAGCCCTCGTCATCGAATCCGCCGGATCCGCGAACCTGGGCGTTCCACCACACCGGGGCAGCACGGCGTAGCTCGGCGAACTCCTCCGCCGGGACGCGCTCGGCATAGATGTCAGGATCGGTGAAGTCGAATCCCGCTGGTATGCGCGGCCCGGCCATACGTCCTCCCGACTGGGGTTGCCCGACTGCAGCAAAGCCCGACCACGGCCCTGTCCCACCGCAGCCTTTCGGACTGCAACGAGTTCTAGTTGATTGAATCACGGCCGGCCGTGCGAGGTGAACCCTCTCTGGGCCGAAAACAAGAACACGTTCTAGTATGTGAAGCGGGCGTCACGGCGGAACTGCCGTTCGGGCTGTGCCAGCCGGGCGACCACGTTCAGCGGATGCGGGAGGCGCAGTGGGCAGGGCCGTCATCGTCGAGGCTGTACGTACCCCGATCGGCAAACGCGGCGGCCTGCTGTCGGGCATGCACGCCGCCGAGATTCTCGGCGCTGCGCAGGCCGCACTGGTCGAGCGGTCGGGCATTGACTCCGGTGCGGTCGAGCAGATCGCGGGCGGCTGCGTGACGCAGGCGGGCGAGCAGTCGAACAATGTCACGCGCACCGCCTGGCTGCACGCAGGGCTCGCGCAGCAGGCCGGCTGCCTGACCCTGGACGCCCAGTGCGGATCCGCGCAGCAGGCGGCCCACCTGATCGCCGGACTGATCGCGGCCGATGCCATCGACGTCGGCATCGCGTGCGGCGTCGAGGCGATGAGCCGGGTCCCGCTCGGCACGGCGGCCATGGCGGGCGGTACCAGTCCGCGTCCGGCGTCCTGGACCATCGACAT
Source organism: Streptosporangiaceae bacterium (assembly GCA_030043395.1). The sequence continues at coordinate 1,499 of JASHXW010000594.1, read as the reverse complement.
GCCGAACCAGTTCGAGGCCGCTGAGCGCATCGCCGGACGGCGCGGCATCAGCAGATCCGAACTCGATGAGTTCGGCCTGCGCTCCCAGCGCAATGCGGCGGCCGCCTGGGCGGCCGGCCACTTCGACCGCGAGGTGGCGCCGGTCAAGGCTCCCCTGCTCAACGCGGACCGGCAGCCGACCGGCGAGACGGCGACCGTCGACCGGGACCAGGGGCTGCGCGAAACGACGATCGAGGGCCTCGCCGCCCTGAAGCCCGTCCTGGAAGGGGGCCTGCACACTGCCGGGACCTCGTCGCAGATTTCCGACGGCGCCGCTGCGCTGCTGCTGGCCGACGAGGGACGCGCCAGGGAACTCGGCCTCCGGCCGCGTGCCAGGATCCTCGCTCAGTGCCTGATCGGCGATGAGCCCTACTACCACCTGGACGGCCCGGTTGCCGCGACGGAGCGAGTCCTGCGGCGAACGGGAATGTCGATCGGCGATATCGACATCTTCGAGGTCAACGAGGCATTCGCCTCCGTAGTGCTGTCCTGGATGAGGGTGCACCGGCCGGATCCCGGCCGGGTCAACGTCAATGGCGGCGCGATCGCGCTCGGCCACCCCGTGGGCAGCACGGGCTCCAGGCTCCTGACCACCGCCCTGCACGAACTCGAGCGACGGGATGCCAGCACGGCGCTGATCTCGATGTGCGCCGGCGGCGCGATGGCCACGGCGACCATCATCGAGCGCCTCTAAATCGTCCTCGATTACGATGCCCAGCGCGCTGGCCAGAGTGAAGGCGAGTTGCATCGCGTCCGCGCTGCTGATGATCGCGCCGCGCAGGCTGGTGACGCCGCTGATCCCGGTCAGCTCGCAGCGAGTCAGCCTCGTGCCGGTCATCTGCGCGCCGGAGAACTGCGCTGCGCTGAGTTCGCAGTCCTCGAACCTTGCGGCCCGCAAGTCCGCGTCGCCGAAGTCTGCCTGACTCAGCCGGCAGTCCCTGAAGACGACGTCCTTGAGCGTGCTCTGCCGCAGCGAGACCATGTCCATCCGGCAGCCGCTGAACGTGACGTCGCGAATGCCGCCGTCCAGCCACGTCAGGCCCGTCATCCGGCACGCCGAGACGCTCGTGCGGCTCATCGAGCTGTCCCGGACTCGCAGATTCGCCAGGTCGCATCGCTCGAACACTGAGTCGCGGATCATCGCGCGGCTCAGCTTGCCCTGGCTGAGATTCACATCGCGGTACCGGCACTGGTCGATCTCGGCGCCTGCCGCCCCGCGGCCGGACAGGTCGACGTCGTCGAACTCCAGGCACACGTGGACGGCACTGTCTTTGAGGTCGTCGCCGGGAAGCACCCCCGCCCTGAGTTCCCCGGGAAGATCGGGAGCCCACGGCTCGCGCAGCTTGGCTCTCTTGCCGTTCGGTCTCTCGGAGCGGCCTGGCACGGACACGGACTCATGCTAGCGGCCGGCTGACGCCGGCCGCCTGACCTGCTCAGAGTCCGGCGCGCCTAGTCGAGTG
>JASHXW010000593.1 GCA_030043395.1 Streptosporangiaceae bacterium | reverse complement strand
CCACCGTCGAGCTGGACAATGGCGGCCAGCTCCGCACGACAGGAGATCACTCCGGCGCGGTACTCGCCGTGATCTCGCCGTCGGCTATCGCGGTAGGCCGGACCCGGCCCGAGACCAGCGACGCAAACATATGGCACGGCAAGATCGCCAGCGTCGACCTGCTCGGAGACCGGGTGCGCGTGCGCATCGAGGGCCCGCAGGCGATCACGGCGGAGGTAGCCCCGAGCACGGTGGACGAACTGAGCCTCGACGACGGCGGCGAACTATGGGCATCCTTCCCCGCGACATGCGTGACTGCCTATCCCCCGTGACACGGGTCAGACGCTGCCGTCGCGGAATGACCCCACCTCGGGCAGGCGGGTAGGGCTACCAGAGGATGGACCGGTAAAGAATCGGATACGGAAACGAGATGGATATGGAACTAAGTGCGCGCAATCAGCTCAAGGGAACGGTCAACGGCGTGAAGTCGGGGGCGGTCATGGCTGAGGTGTCCGTCACCGTTGAAGGCGGTGAAATCACAGCTGCGATCACCGACGCATCACGCGAGAGGCTGGGGCTCAAGGATGGCGATCGCGTGACGGTCATCATCAAGGCGACCGAGGTGATGATCGGCAAGGAGTAGCCCGGCTAATCGCGCAGCGCGACCCTGCTGGGGCCAGGACGACTAGCCGCTGGCTTGAGGAGCTCATCGGCCGCCCCGGCAAGCGCGTTCCGCTCGCCGGGAGTCAAGGCGATGTCGGCCGCTGTCGCATTGGCCTCGAGTTGGCTGATGCTAGATGCTCCCGGAATGACGACGACCGGGTGATGGCTGATGACCCAGGCCAGCGCGATCGCTGCTGGCGTGGCATCGTGGCTCGCGGCGATCGTCCGAAGCTGGTCAAGCAGCGGGGCGAGGCGGCGCAAGTTCGCCGCGGTGGGCGCAAGCGCGGAATGCCGCAGGGCGAGCCTGCGCGGCCACGCAAGCCCCGCCGGCGGATTCCCAGAGTCGTAACGGCCGGCCAGCATGCCCTGGCCCAGTGGCGAGGCGGCGATTACGAGCCGGTGATGCTCCGCCGCCCATGGCACCAGCCTGTCGAGCGGACGGCGGTGCAGGAGGTTGAGCAGGACCTGGTTGGCGTGGACCGGGCGACTGAACGCGGCCTCGGCTGCCTGCCACTGCGCCAGGCCGTGGTTGCTGACGCCGACGGCGCCGATGACCTCAGCGTCCTGAGCTCGCCCGAACCCGCGCATGATCGCCCGCTGGGGGAACAGCGGGTTCGGCATGTGGAGCAGGTAGAGCGGAATTCGCGGCACGCGCAGCCGACTGCGGCTCGCCCGAGCGTGCCTCTCGATTACCGCAGGCAGCGGCAGCAGCGGCCCGTACTTGCTGGTGACCACCACATCGGTCACGCCTTCTGCGGCGAGCGCCGCGCCGAGCAGCCGCTCGCTGCGGCCCCAGCCGTATGCCTCTGCCGTGTCAAAGTGGGTGATGCCGAGTTCAAGGGCGCGACGGACCAGAGCGCGAACAAGCTCCGGATCGAAACTGTTCTCGCCGAACCGCAACGTTCCCAGGCCGACCTTGCTCACCGGCGGCAGGCCTTCGGCGGTCACGTACTGCATCAGCCGTATCCCTCCTGTCCAAGACCTCCGCCCACGGCCGGAACGATCGTGGCCGACTGTTGTGCGATGCTCAGCGTCTCGTTATCGGACACTAGTGTAGTGTAGAAGGTCAAAACTTGACTCGTAAAGACAACGGAAGGTTAGACTCCCGCATGGCTCGAAGCCCTGCGCTGCGTGATCACATCGCCGCGGCCATCCTCGACAAGGCGGCGCTGATACTCGCCGAGCGTCGCGAGGCCGCGAACCTAGCAGAGATCGCCGAGGCTGCCGGGGTTGCGCGCTCCACGCTGTACCGGTACTTCCCCAGCCGCGACGCGCTCTTGCAAGCACTCGCCGAGACCGCCGCAAGCGAGATCCAGGCTCGGATCGACGAAGCGAATGTCGACGTGCTCCCGGTGCCAGATGCGATCGCCCGCCTTACCAGGGGCTTCATCGCGACCGGGAGCAAGTACATCGCCCTGGCGTACCTGTGGCCGAAGCCAGCGGGAGCAGCCGACGAGCAGGTCAGCGAGCCCTTGCTGCGGCTGTTCCGCCGGGGCATCGCCGACGGCACGCTACGCGGCGACCTGCCCGTGCAGACGCTGCTCGCCAGCTACGCCGACCTCATCGAGGGAGCGATCACCCGGGCTGCGAAAAACCACGCCGGCGTAGAAGAGACCAGCGCGGCCGTCCTGGCCATCTTCCTCAACGGCACCCTCAGCGACGAACGCCGGGCTTAATTCGGGTGACTGTGCGGCGAACGCCGCCAACAATGGCACCGTGGCTGCCAGCGGGGTGGATGTCGACGGGTTCATGCGCGACGGCTACGTCGCAATCCGGGGTGCCGTTGCCCCCGGCACCGTGCGCGCATGCCAGGAAATGATCTGGGATCGGCTAGCCGAAGACGGAGTCCGCGAAAGCGAGCCCGCAAGCTGGCCTGCCATTGCCGAGATCGCATGCCCAGAAGGACCTGCGTTCGCCGCCGCGGGCACCTCCCCCGCGCTGCTGGCCGCCTACGACGAGCTGATCGGCCCGGACCGCTACTGGCGGCGTAAAGGGGTCGGCGGCGGCGTCGTTGCCAGGTTCCCGTCCGAGGAAAGGGGGAATTCCGGCTATCACATCGAGGGCAGTTTCGACGGGCCCGGGGGCTACTGGGTCAATGCCCGGTCCCGCGCACGCGGGTTGCTCGCGCTGTTCCTCTTCAGTGACGTCGGCCCCGATGACTCCCCCACCCGCCTCGTTTCCGGCTCGCACTTGTTCATCCCCAAGCTGCTCGAGCCGCATGGCGAGAACGGCATGCTCGCCGACGATGTCGCGGAACTGTGGCGGCCCTCGCTGCTCTGCAGGACGACGGCTCATGCCACCGGGCAGGCAGGCGATGTCTTCCTGTGCCACCCGTTCATCGTGCACACGGCCACCTGGCCGCATCGCGGGACGAGGCCGCGCATCATTGCCCAGCCCGCGGTTCACGTGCGGGACGGATTCGCGCTGGACGGATCCGATCCCTCGCCGGTCGCGCGCGCCATCGTCGCCGGGCTGAAGATGGCCGAAGACTGAGTGCCGCCGACATAGAACATGGCCAGTAATGAACGTGGCCCGACGCGGTGGTTAGCCAGGAGCGAGGAGCTACAGCACGTCCTCGTTCACCGAGTCGATGCGAGCGGCGAAGTCGGCCGCTGTCGCTGGGCGCAGCTTGGGATCGGGGTTGATCGAGGCGGCGATCAAGTCACGAATGGGTCCTGTCAGCATCGGGTCGATCACGGGCTCGTGCGAGAGCACCTTGCGCATCGCGACCATCGTGTTGTCCGACGGCAGGTCCCCGTACAGCCCCTTGCCGGTCAGGGCCCGGTGCAGCGTGGCAGCGAGAGCGAAGATGTCGGTGGCGCGAGTTGGCATCTCGCCCCTGATCACGGCCGGGTCGAGGAACTCGACTGACTCAGCCGAGCCAAGCCCGGTAATCGTCAGGCCTGGCGTCAGCAGCTGGCTGAGCCCGAGGTCGCTCAGCTTGGCCCCGTTGTCGTGCAGCATGATGTTGGCTGGCTTGATGTCGTTGTGTGCTATGCCCGCTTCGTGCAGTGCGTGCGCGGCCCGGGCCGCGTGCGACACCGCTGTCAGTACCTGGCGCGGCGTGAGGCTGCCAGCGGCGTCGGCCAGCGATCCGGCTGGCAGGTACTCCATCGAGTAGTACAGGTCCTCGCCTTGCTGGCCTGCGTCGTAGAGCGTCACCAGGTACGGCGACTGCACCGCGGCAAAGGCTGCTAGCTCGCGCGTCGCCCGCCGGAAGGTGTCCGCGCTGTTGTTGCCGGACAGTACCTTGACCGCTACCAGGTCGGCGTCGACCTTAAGCCGGTCGGGACGGCTGGCGAGGTAGAACACCCCGTGATTGCCAGTACCGAGCACCCGCACGAACCGGTAGTCGGCGATACCTTGCCGGTCAGCCGCGAGTCCAGCGTTCGAAGTGTTCACGCCTGCCTGCTCTCTGTATCTCTGTCCTTGGTCTTTGTGTCCTTGGCCATCGACTGACTAGTCGACGGGCCCGGTATGGCCCGCTGGCTGTTCCTCGGACGGCTGAGCCGCTGCCTGGACCGGGACGGACGCCGCGGATTCGTCGCCATGGTGCCTCTTGTGGCCGTCCAGCACCGCCGTCCATTGGTCGATGTCGTCGCTGGCCTCGTCGCTGCCAGCCACTACGGCGATATCGACATCCTGCGCACCCTCGCCGTCGAGCGGACCGACGACGATAGCGCCGTCCGGCCCGGTTCCCGCTGTCGCGGCGATCCCGCGCTTGGTCAGATCGGAGGCACGCGACGAGCTAGGCCGACCGGGTGGCGTCACCACCAGGCTGAGCCCGGAACCGACCGAGAGCTGGGCGGCCACCTGTACAGCCGCATCTCCGCCCGGACCGCGAATCAGGTGGGCCACCGCCGCAGACGGCGACGTGGGAATGGGTCGCTTGACGATCACGAGCTGAGTGCTGCCATCCGCGCTGAGGGCGTCGGTGGGCTCGGCTTCGCTGCCGAGCACGATCGTGGCCGGCTCTGCCGCGTGGAGATATCCAGGTAGTTCCGCGCTGATGTCGTCGCTGAAGCGTGACTGCACCACGGCGGGCACGCCGTGCGCCTCCGCGCGCTTGGCCAGGCCGGCCATCACGTTCATGGTCTGGGTCATCTGGAGCAGTTCGCCGCCGAGCCCGGATCCGTACTCCAGCCGGCCGGCCGGCTGATGCGCGACTAGGTGCGCGAGCACGAGCTCGCTGTCTGACCGGCTGGCCGCGAGCTGAGCGGCTACGTCGACCAGCGGACCCGCCGTCTCCGGGTTCGCCACGAGGACGGCGATGCGGTGCGCGGCCGGCTTCCCCAAAGCGGCCTTGTCAGCTTCGGCGATATCTCGCTCCATGATCTTGGGCGGATAGATGTAGCGCAGCAGCGGACCGGCCATCGCCGTAGTGACGATTGCCATGACCACCATCAGCGAGTACAGGTTGCTGCTCAAGATGCCGAGCTGCAGGCCGACAGTCAGGATGACCAGCTCGGTGAGGCCCCTGGTATTCATCAGGGAGGCCAGCGCGCTGGCCTGGCGGCCGCGGACGCCCGCCAGCCGCGCGCCGTAATAGGCGCCCCCGAATTTGCCGGCCACGGCGACGACCATGATCAGCCCGAGGTCTGCCAGGCCCGAGAGCCCGACAGTGCGCAGGTTGACGCTGAGTCCGGCGATCACGAAGAACACGGGCAGCAGCACGAGCACGCTGACCTGTTCGAGCCGCTCCAGGATGGCCTGCCGCAGGGCCGGAACTTCCCTCGGCATCACAATGCCGAAGATGAAGGCGCCGAAGATGAACTTCACGCCCATCCAGTCGGTCGCTGCCCCTGACAGCAGCAGCAGCGCAAGGACGCAAGCGAGAACGTTCGGCGTCAGCCGACCCTGACGCTGGTATATGTCGGCCAGGCGGCGCAGCAGCGGGCGAACCAGCCAGATCATGACGACGGCGTAGACGGGAGCGAGGGCCAGCCGCCACTGGTCGTGCCCGGCACTGGAGCTGGCGATGGCGATCACCACGGCAAGCAGGCACCAGGCCAGCACGTCGTCGACCGAGGCGGCCGCCAGGGCAAGCCCGCCGATCCTTGTCCGGTGCAGGCCCCGGTCAGTAAGGATCCTGGCGAGCACCGGGAAGGCGGTGATCGACATGGACACGCCGAAGAACAACACGAAGCTAAGCGGGCTATGTACGTGGCTTTGCTCAGCCAGGAACGCGCCGAGCCCTATACCGAGCGCAAGCGGTAGCACGATCGAGCCGATGGCGACGCTCGCCGCTACCTTCTCGCGGCCCCTGACCAGGCCCAGGTCGACCTCGAAGCCCACTACGAACATGAACAACGCGAGTCCGAGGTCGGCGATGGCGGTCAGCGGCGGCAGGAGCGTTGCCGGGAACAGCGAATTCGTGAGAAGCGTGCCCCAGATTGTCGGCCCGAGCAGCAGGCCGGCGACGATCTCGCCGAGCACCGGGGGCTGGCCGATCTTCTTGGCCGCCGCGCCGAGCACGCGCGCGAGGACGATGATGATCGCCAGGTCGAGCAGCAACAGCTGGACCTCGGAGTCAGTCATCAAGCCACCCCCTACCCCTGCCGGGATCAGCGGCCTCGGTGAGACTCGTAGCGGAAGCCCCGCCCGCCGACGTCCACCTGGCTGCCGGTCGTGAGCACGAGCGGAACCTGCGGCACAAGCTGGGTATCGGTGGGCTGATCAGGCAGCTTGACCCTGGTTCCGTTGGCCGACCCGAGGTCGGTGACCAGAACCCGCCACCCTTCCAGCGAGACCCTGGCGTGCACCCGCGAGACGATCCCCGAGTCGTCGGCGATCCGAAGCGGACGTGCCTTGCCAGCCGCCACGGACGAGTCCAGATTCGGCTCGCGGCCGATGATGTAGTCGGTATCCAGCTGGAAGACAGATCCGTCGTCCATCAGCAGCAGCCCGAGCGGCGGCCGTTCGCCTGGCCTTGGCACCAGCGTCTGCTGGTTCATGGAGATTCCGCACACCGCGCAGAAACGCGCCTCAGGGTCGTCGAAATGACCCCTCGTGCAGTACACGCCCTGGATCAGCGGTCCCTGAGAGACGTAGCTGCTCGTGCCCTTCGGAACGCTCGCGGCCAGAGCCAGCGGCTGGCGCGCAGGCACGTCGATGCCCGCGGCCTCGCCCCCGGCACCGGCTAGCTGGACGAACTCGAACGGCTCCGCCGGAATCACTGGCCCAGGCGGAGCGACGGGCTCGACCGCCTGCTGCTGGGCTACCTGCTGATCGGCCGCCTGCTGGGCCGCCGCTGCGGCTTCAAGCGCCTGCTGCTCTGCGGCACGCTGCTGAGCGGCTGCGGCTTCAGCCGCTTGCTCGAGCGCGGCCTGCTGCTCTGCTGCCTGCTGGTCAGCTTGGCCTGACCAGTCGGGAGTCCACTGGGCAGTGCCAGCGGGGGCCTGCTCTGGCGCCTCGTAGGCGGTGGTGGGAACGTAGCCGGGCGGTGCGGCCGGGTCGACGCTGGGTGTCGGCGGCGGGGGCGATTCGGCCTCGGGTGGAGTCGGAGCAGGCGGCTCCTGTACCGCCGCGGCTGGAGCTTGCGCCCTGCGCGCGTCGTCCGCTTGCCGCCGTCGCACGCTACTCTCCGGGCTCGGCGTGGCTACCGTCTCCGGTTTCGGTGCCTTGGCGGGCTTCGAAGATGCCGGCTTCGGCGCAGCGGCGGGCTTGGCTTTGCCCGCACCCCCGGCCGAGAAGAACGCCAGGCCGCCGGCCCGGATCGTGCCGGCGTCCAGCCTGGAGAACCGGTCAGTGCTCGCGGATCCGTTGTCGGCCGGGCTGAGTCCGCCCCGGACGCTCGTGAACGGCGATCGCAGCACGCAGCGCAGCAGCATGCCCGGCTGGCTCGCCGCCAGGTGAGCTATGCCCTGGGCGGTTTCGACATCCGCCCAGGCGCCGCCGCTGACGGTGACTGCCAGCCCGGACCCGGTCTCGCCGAAAGCCAGCACCGAGGGCTCGGCTCCCGGCTCGGCGCTTGCGGCCGGGCCCTGTTCCAGCGTGTCGGCGATGGAGTCAGCGAACTGACGCCCGTCGCCGCCCGACGCGGAGATGCTCTCGAGCAGGTCGAGCAGGGTGTCCACGAACTGGCCGTCGTCCAGGCTGCTCAGCAGGACCAGGCCGTTGTGCCTGGCCAGTACCCCGTCACCGGGTACCGGCCAGAGCCCTGGAGCGTGGGCTTCGTCGCTCACACCGGCCTCCCGCCGAAGAAGCGCCAGCGGATGAACGGCACTCGCATCGGACCGTTCGCTACCAGCCACACTGCGACCCAGATGCAGAGGAAGTCGATCACGAACGCGCTGGCCGGGATCGTGCCCTTGATGCCAGGCAGCAGCTTCTCGTCCAGCAGGATCCAGATCAGCGCTCCCTCAGGGATGCAGGTTGCCAGCCCGACGAACGTCGGCCAGTCCTTCTCCCAGCGCCACTGCATGATGAAGTGGTACAGGCACTCCCAGGCGATGCCGATGATGGCCACGGCTGCCAGTATCACGAAGGTGTCTTGGTACGCGGTGGACAGCGGCGTCCCGGACGGCAGCAACGGCTTGATCAGCGGCGTGACGATGAGCGTCACGATCGAGCCGACTACTGCGAGCAGCGCGATCCGGGTCTGGATCCGACCGCCCAGGGTGGGTAGCACCGTCTGCCTCCGTGTTGGTACCTGCACCTATCACATTGTCGGTCGCCCAGGCTGACCGCGGGCCCACCAGGGCGGGTCTTGCCTAGGGCTGCTTGTTGTTGGCCCACCGGAACCACTGTTGCACCGACCGGCCGACGCCGATCCGCTTGCAAAAGCCGCGCCTTGCCAGGTCGTCGGCGATCTCCTGGGCAGCGACCTGCAGCCCGAGGAAGGTGTCGACGCCGGGAAAGTAACCGCCGAGCGTCGTCGCTCCCGACGCGTACATCACGCCAGGGCCGCTATCGGCACCGCGCAGCACGAACGTCCGCTCCACATCAAGGCGGCCGAGCGGGTTGCGGCCGACGCCCGAGTGCTGGAGCAGGTCAGCGAGCACCCGGTGCTCGGAGATGTCGGCTTCCAGGCCGGTGCAGTCGATCACGTAATCGGCCGCGATGGCGACGACCCCGTTCGCGGTCCTGACCTCGCTGACGATCTTGCCGTCGTCCTGCTTCATGCTGTCCACGGTGCCGGCCAGCACGCGGTACCAGCCTTGCGAACGGCCCTCGTTCATCTGGGCCTGCCACCGCCGCCGCCAAGGCGTGTTGGTTCCGCCCATCTGCTTGTAGGCGGTCGCCCGGTCCTGGCCCTCCAGGTGGCGCATCTTAGCCTTGAGCTGGCCGCCCCAGACTGACTTGGGGTAGTTGAAGCCCTGGTAGGCGAAGCCGTTGCCGCCCTTGCGCCGGTTCCAGGCGTTGTGCCCGTGCGGTCCTGAGTAATAGGTGCGGAACAGGTGCACGATCTCGGTTCTCAGGCCGTACTTTGCCCGGTCATCCATCAGGCGCTGCAGCACGCGCGAGGACACGATGCCACCGCCGCGCAGCATCACGGTGATGGGCTTGGTACGCGCTGCCTGGTAAATGTGCTCATGTTCCTCGTAGGCGCTGACCACGTGGTGGAAGTCCTGGTGGCTGGTGCGGAAATCCTGCAGCTCAGGCAGGTACCGCAAGCCCGGGTAGCCGACAGCCAGGTGCACGAACTCGGCCCGGTAGGCGATCCGCTTGGTCGGCGCGGAACCGGCCGCCGGGGTCAGGATGACGAAGTAGCCCGCGCCCTGGCGCTTGCGAACCATCCGGACCTGGCCCTTGACCAGCATCTGCGACCAGCCGATCCGGTTGGACTCGCGCTCCAGGCCACGGAACACCCTGCCCGCTTCTGGCGTGTAGAAGTCGTTCCACATCGGCTCGGTGAAGACGTGCCATAGCGGCCCGAGGCTCTTCTTGTCGATGGCCTCGGCCAGCGCGTAGGAGGGGAAGCCCCAGATGTTATCTGGCCGCGACGCGGAGTCCGACCTGATCCGCTCGGGACGGGGGATCTGGGAGACCCTCGTCAGGTACTCATAGGTCTGCCAGGCGAAGTCGAGATTGGACAGGACGAGCATGCGGTCGGTCGATACGCCCGCAATGCGCAAATAATCGACTGTCACGAATGAGCCGATACCACCGCCGATGGAGACGAACGGCTTGTCGATCACGGGAATCCCCGCTGCTTGCAGCATCGCGTCCGTCCACTGGTCGGAGTGCAGCAGCTCGTCGGTCAGGTCACCCGATCCCGGCGCAGCGCCCTTGGGCGCCTCCGCATCGCCTCTGCCAGGGATCGGCCGCATCACAGTCTCGGGGGCGTCGTCCGCGTCGCCGGGCAGGACTGGCGGCAGCTTGGTCCCCGGCAGCTGCGTCCTCTGGTCGCTCACTTCCCGCTCCGCTCCGTGCTTCCGTACAAGAAAGGCGCCAACCCGGGTAGCTAAACAACCCGGCCGACAGCCCAGAATGATCTAAACATGTGAGAGTGTTGCATGCGGAGAATGTACGGACAAGTTAAGCGCCGGACGAACCCCGCCCGATCCCGTAAACGACCCAGACCTGGCCGCGTGCGAAGAGCATACGCTTGCCATCCGGCAAAGTGAACCTCGTGCCCTGGTCAGCGTTCGGGCGTGACCAGTGCACTTGGTACGCGCGCCCGTTGCGCAGCACGACGGCGGTTCCGCTCCCTACGGTGTTCGCGTACGGCGGCCTGATCCCGAGCTCCCTGAACACCGAGGTACTGACCCGCACGTACTGGATGACCACTGTGGGGCCACCGAGCCGGCCACCGTGGTGTGCCGCATAGGCGCGCTTGCCGTCCATCCAGACCAGCCATCGGCGCTGCTTGCCGGACCAGACGAACCGGAACTTCGCAGCCGGGTACCCGACGCGGTAGGACGCGGTCGGCTTGCCTCCAGGTGGAGCCGACCCGAACCTGAAGCCGATGTCCCGCGCACGGCTCTCCCGGCCCTTCGCCTCCTGTAGCAGAACCTTTGTCCTGGCATACAGGTTGTACGGCGCGATCCGGTCCAGGCTGCGGAAGTAGCCGCCGACGAGGCCGTCGAACAGGTCGACGATCCTGGCGTGCTCGACCACGGGCAGCAAGTGGGGCTGGGCGCCAGAGAACGCGAAGGCCGGACGGCCGAACTGCTTAAGCAGCTCGATGTCCTCCTGGCGAGCGCTGCGAACCGGCCCAACGACCCGCGGGATGTGGGACGAGAAGACCGCCATGATGCGGCTCAGCCCGCCCTCGACCGGGAGCAGGTAAACGATGTCCGCGTGCTGCAAGCCGGTCGGCGGCCGCGCCTGCTCGACATTGTCGATCTTGAAGATCAGCTCGGGACCGAGGCGGGAGATGCGCTCGCCGGTGAACGGCGACCTGAGCACGGCCTTGGTCTTGGTGGGCGACGGCTTAGGCGACGGCGGCGCTGCCAGCGCCCTGCCCACCGGCTTATCGCGAGTCAGCAAGAAGATCCCGCCGGCCAGCAGGATCAGGGCCAGCACTGAACTGATCGCTGCCGTGAGCGCCTGCCGATTGAACCGCATCCCGCACCCCCTGCTTGCGGACCGGCCCTACGCAGGCAGGCTACCAACTCACACCGGGCCCCGCCCGCCAACTCACACCGGGCCCCGCCCGCCAACTGACGCCCGGCTCGGCCCGCCCTGCGCCGGGCGCTCTAAATCAGTGGCCGGATCAGCGAGGCCATGGCACCATTGCCCCATGTTCCAATCTGGTCGACTTCTTACCAACGAGCCGCTCTGACTCGTTTGGTCGATGCGGCTCGCCCCTCCTCGTGAGGGGCTTTCTCATGTCCAGGGCACGAGCCGGATTAGGAGCGAGCAGATATGCCAGATATGCCAGAAGAATATTCATCGGTTCGCTATTCAGCGGAAGTGGCCAGGCGGATAGAGGAGCACTGGCAGCAGCGCTGGGCGGACGAAGGCACCTTTTACTCCCCCAACCCGGCAGGCCCGCTCGCAGCGGGATTCGATGCCGTCGCCGGGCAGCCGAAGTTCTACGTCCTGGCCATGTTCCCGTACGCCAGCGGGATCGGACTGCACGTGGGCCATCCGCTTGGCTACATCGCCAGCGACGTCGTCGCCAGGTTCCTGCGCATGACTGGCCATCACGTGCTGCACGCGTTCGGCTATGACGCGTTCGGCCTGCCAGCCGAGCAGTACGCGATCGACACCGGCCAGCACCCGGACGTGACGGTGCAGGCCAACGTCGCCATCATGCGCCGGCAACTGCGCCAGCTGGGCATCGGGCACGACACCCGCCGCGAGATCATGACCAGCGACCCTGGCTACTACAAGTGGACCCAGTGGATCTTCCTGCGGCTGTTCGGGAGCTGGTGCGACGAGCGCACCGGCAAGGCCAGGCCGATCGCCGACCTGATCGCGCAGTACGAGTCCGGCGAGCGGCCGACCGCCGACGGCAGGCCGTGGAGCGTGCTGACCGAGGCCGAGCGCCGGGTGCTGGTCGACGGCCGACGGCTGGCGTACCGCAGCGACGAGCTGGTGAACTGGTGCCCGGGCCTGGGCACCGTGCTGGCCAACGAGGAGGTCACCCCCGAGGGCCGCAGCGATGTGGGCAACTACCCGGTGTACCGCCGGCCGCTGCGGCAGTGGATGCTGCGGATCACCGCC